>NZ_JAGMUF010000004.1:0-37319 GCF_019049125.1 Streptomyces sp. AC602_WCS936
GTGCCCGAGCCCGCCCCCGTGCCTGTCCCTGTGCCCGAGCCCGCCCCCGTGCCTGCCCCTGTGCCCGAGCCCGCCCCCGTGCCGGTGTTCGCCCCCCAGCCGGCCACGGAGGGACGACGCACCCCCGACGCCCGCGCCCCCGTCTCCGCCCCCGCGCCTTCCGCGTCGAGCAACGCCCGCCCCAGCCGGGGATGCAGCCCGAGGCGGGCCAGCCGTGCTCCCCGCCCGGTGGCGCGGCCGGTGGAGTCCACCGCGCCCACCGCCGTCAGTACCGACCGGGCCGCCTCCATCGCCCCGCCCGGCGGCGGATCGAGCAGCGCCAGCCCGGACGCGTCCGGGTCGCCCCAGCAGGCCGCCTGCAGCGCGAACGCCGTCAGGTCGGCCACCTTGATCTCCGGCGCGGGGAAGCGCGGCAGACGGGCGTCCTCGGCCTCCGCCCAGCAGCGGTACACCGTGCCCGGCGCCTCCCGCCCGGCACGCCCCGCCCGCTGCCGTCCGGCGGCGCGCGAGGCCCGTACCGTCGTCAGCGCGCTCAGCCCCCGCGCGTGGTCCACCCGCGGCTCCCGGGCCAGCCCCGCGTCCACGACCACCCGCACGCCCGGAACCGTCAGCGACGACTCGGCCACCGAGGTCGCCAGCACCACCCGGCGCCGTGCCCCGGGGGCCAGCACCGCGTCCTGCACGGCCGCCGGCGCCCGCCCGTGCACCTGGAGCACGTCGACGTCCCCGAGGCCCGTCAGCTGCCCGGCGACCCGGGAGATCTCACCGACCCCGGGCAGGAAACACAGCACGTCCCCGGTCCGCTCGGCCAGCGCCCGGCGCACCACCGACGCCACGTGCGCGAGCAGCGCCGGGTCCACCCGCATGCCGTGCGGCGGCCGGACCGGGCGGATCGGGGGCGCCCACACGACCTCCACGGGGTACGACACGCCCCGCGCCTCGACGACCGGCGCGTCGCCCAGCAGGCGCGCCCAGCCCTCCGCGTCCGTCGTCGCCGAGGCGGCCACCAGCCGCAGCTCCGGCCGCAGCGCCTGCCGCACGTCCCACAGGAACGCCGCCGTCGTGTCCGCGTCCAAGTGCCGCTCGTGGCACTCGTCGAGCACCACCACGTCGACGCCCGTCAGCTCCTGGTCCCGCTGGAGCCGCTGCAGCAGCACACCGGTCGTGACGACCTCCACGCGCGCGTGGCGCCCGACGACCCGCTCGCCGCGCACGGTGTAACCGACGCTCCCGCCGGGCTTCTCGCCCAGCAGCCACGCCATCCGCCGGGCCGCCGCCCGCGCCGCGATCCGCCGCGGCTCGGCCACCACCACGCGCCGCGCGGGACCCTCACCCAGCAGCCCCGCCAGCGCGAGCGGCACCAGCGTCGTCTTGCCGGTGCCGGGCGGCGCGACCAGCACGGCGGTGCCGTGCCCTTCCAGGGCGTCGTGCAGGGCGGGCAGGGCACCGCGTACGGGCAGGGCGTCCAGGGCGTCGTAACGGATCACGCCCCCAGTGTCGTACGCCGGCGAAACCGCCCTCCACGCGCGTGTGCCCGGCGACGGTGACTCAGTCCCGCTCGCAGACGAAGATCGCCGTCCCGGGGATCAGATGACCGCGCAGCGGCGACCAGCCGCCCCACTCGGAGGTGTTCCAGTCCGGCCACTCCGGTTCGACGAGGTCGATCAGCCGGAACCCGGACGTCACCACGTCCCGCACCCGGTCGCCGAGCGTCCGGTGGTGCTCGACGTACACCGCGCTGCCCTCGTCGTCCTGCTCGACGTACGGGGTGCGGTCGAAGTACGAGGCGGACACCGACAGCCCCTCGGGGCCCGGCTCGTCCGGGAACGCCCAGCGCAGCGGGTGCGTCACCGAGAAGACGAAGCGGCCCCCGGGCCGCAGCACCCGGCGCACCTCCCGCAGCACCAGCCGCGGATCGGCGACGAAGGGCAGCGCCCCGTACGCCGAGCACGCCAGGTCGAAGGAGCCGTCCGCGAAGGGCAGCACCGCCGCGTCCGCGCAGACCAGGGGGAAGGGGGAGCCGATGCGCAGCGCGTGCTGGAGCTGGCGGTGGGAGAGGTCCAGCGCCACCGGACGGGCGCCCTGGGCGGTCAGCCAGCGCGAGCACTGGGCGGCGCCGGCGCCGATCTCCAGGACGTCCTTGCCCTTCAGCTCCTCCGGCGGACCGAGCAGCTCGGCCTCCACCTCGTCCAGGCCTTCGGGGCACCACACGAAGCGGTCGTCGCCGAGGAACGTGCCGTGCTCGACCTGGTACTCGTCCGCGTTGCGGTCCCACCAGCCGCGGTTGGCGCGGGCGCTCTCCGTGACACCGGCGGCACGCCGGGTGGCCTCGGGTTCGGCGGGTCCGTCGGATTCGGCCTCGGACACTACGGGCTCTTGGATGACCGGCTCCCTCGTACTAGTCTGCGGGCTCTTCCGCGCCGCCGGCCCCGCGTGTCGCAAGGCCCGCCCAAGGGGTCCGTGTGGCCTCGGGGGACGGCAATTGTGCCGGGAATGCGGTGATCCGCCCCGGGTGTGCGGCTTCGCGCATTGACCCTGCCCGGCTGCCCCCGTATGCTACAAGTTGCGCTGCGGGCCTGCGCACCTCAGACGTAGCAGGTCGCGCTCGCATCTGTTGTATGTCCCCTCGGTTCTCGAGGCGTCACCAGCGGTTTTCGGTGGCGCTTACTTGGCTGTCCGGCTTCTGCAGAGCGAAACGGGCTCCCGGCGTAAGCAGTACCTACGACTCAATGTCCGTACCGGAGCCCTTTCCCACATGACGAGCAGCACCGAGACCACCGCCACCACCCCGCAGGTAGCGGTCAACGACATCGGTAACGAGGAAGCCTTCCTCGCCGCGATCGACGAAACGATCAAGTACTTCAACGACGGCGACATCGTCGACGGCGTCATCGTGAAGGTCGACCGGGACGAGGTCCTGCTCGACATCGGTTACAAGACCGAAGGTGTCATCCCGAGCCGCGAGCTCTCGATCAAGCACGACGTCGACCCCAACGAGGTCGTCGCCGTCGGTGACGAGATCGAGGCCCTTGTTCTCCAGAAGGAGGACAAGGAAGGCCGCCTGATCCTCTCGAAGAAGCGCGCTCAGTACGAGCGTGCCTGGGGCACCATCGAGAAGATCAAGGAAGAGGACGGCATCGTCACCGGTACCGTCATCGAGGTCGTCAAGGGTGGTCTCATCCTCGACATCGGCCTCCGCGGCTTCCTCCCGGCCTCCCTGGTCGAGATGCGCCGTGTCCGCGACCTCCAGCCCTACGTGGGCAAGGAGCTCGAGGCGAAGATCATCGAGCTGGACAAGAACCGCAACAACGTGGTCCTGTCCCGCCGTGCCTGGCTGGAGCAGACCCAGTCCGAGGTCCGCCAGACCTTCCTCACCACCCTCCAGAAGGGTCAGGTGCGGTCCGGCGTCGTCTCCTCGATCGTCAACTTCGGTGCCTTCGTGGACCTGGGTGGCGTCGACGGTCTGGTCCACGTCTCCGAGCTGTCCTGGAAGCACATCGACCACCCGTCCGAGGTTGTCGAGGTCGGCCAGGAAGTCACCGTCGAGGTCCTCGACGTGGACATGGACCGCGAGCGCGTCTCTCTGTCGCTGAAGGCGACCCAGGAAGACCCGTGGCAGCAGTTCGCCCGCACCCACCAGATCGGCCAGGTCGTGCCCGGCAAGGTCACGAAGCTGGTGCCGTTCGGTGCGTTCGTCCGCGTGGACGAGGGCATCGAGGGTCTGGTCCACATCTCCGAGCTGGCCGAGCGCCACGTGGAGATCCCGGAGCAGGTCGTCCAGGTCAACGACGAGATCTTCGTCAAGGTCATCGACATCGACCTCGAGCGCCGCCGCATCAGCCTCTCGCTGAAGCAGGCCAACGAGGCCTTCGGCGCCGACCCGTCGACGGTCGAGTTCGACCCGACCCTGTACGGCATGGCCGCGTCCTACGACGACCAGGGCAACTACATCTACCCCGAGGGCTTCGACCCCGAGACCAACGACTGGCTCGAGGGCTACGAGACCCAGCGCGAGGCGTGGGAGACCCAGTACGCCGAGGCGCAGCAGCGCTTCGAGCAGCACCAGGCGCAGGTCATCAAGTCCCGCGAGGCGGACGAGAAGGCCGCTGCCGAGGGTGTCGACACCGCGGGTGCGGCTCAGGCCGCGTCCGGTGGTGGCGGCGGCGGCTCGTACTCCTCCGAGGGTGGCGACAACTCCGGCGCCCTGGCGTCGGACGAGGCGCTGGCAGCCCTGCGCGAGAAGCTGGCCGGCGGCCAGAGCTGAACGCAGGCGGAGGCCGCTGAGGCCTAGCCGTTGACTGAGGGGCCGTACCTTTCGAGGTGCGGCCCCTCAGCCGTGCCCGCACGCCGGCAAGATCAGACCCCGCCCGACCGGGAATGCCGGCCCCCGTGCGGACGTTATGACGTACGAACACGAGGAGGGGAGCGGTCACTGTGCTTGATCCGCAGGGTTTGTACGCATGGGAGCCGAAGGGCCTGGCCGTCGTCGACATGGCACTCGCCCAGGAGTCGGCCGGACTGGTCATGCTCTACCACTTCGACGGATACATCGACGCCGGCGAGACCGGCGACCAGATCGTCGACCAGGTGCTCGACTCGCTGCCCCACCAGGTCGTCGCCCGCTTCGACCATGACCGGCTCGTGGACTACCGGGCGCGCCGGCCGCTGCTGACCTTCAAGCGGGACACCTGGACGGACTACGAGGAGCCCACCCTTGAGGTGCGGCTCGTCCAGGACGCCACCGGGGCGCCCTTCCTGCTGCTGTCGGGCCCCGAGCCGGACGTGGAGTGGGAGCGCTTCGCCGCGGCCGTGCGCCAGATCGTGGAGCGGCTCGGCGTCCGCCTGTCGGTCAACTTCCACGGCATCCCCATGGGCGTCCCGCACACCCGCCCGGTCGGCATCACCTCGCACGGCACCCGCACCGACCTGGTCCCGGGCCACCCCAGCCCCTTCGAGGAGGCGCAGGTCCCCGGTAGCGCCGAGGCACTCGTCGAGTACCGCCTCATGCAGGCCGGCCACGACGTGCTGGGCGTCGCCGCGCACGTTCCGCACTACATCGCCCGCTCCCCGTACCCCGACGCGGCGCTTACCGTCCTGGAGGCGATCACCGCGGCGACCGGCCTGGTCCTGCCGGGCATCGCGCACTCCCTGCGCACGCAGGCCCACCGCACCCAGACCGAGATCGACCGGCAGATCCAGGAGGGCGACGAGGAGCTCACCGCCCTCGTCCAGGGCCTGGAGCACCAGTACGACGCCGCCGCCGGTGCCGAGACGCGCGGCAACATGCTCGCCGAGCCCGTCGAGATCCCCTCGGCGGACGAGATCGGCCGCGAGTTCGAACGGTTCCTGGCGGAGCGGGAGGGCGACAACTGACGCCCCGCGGCCGGGCCGTCACGGGCAGGCCCTAAGCTTCCGCTCATGCTGAAGGTTGGCCTGACCGGCGGAATCGGCGCCGGCAAGAGCGAGGTGTCGCGGCTGCTCGTCGAGCACGGTGCCGTGCTGATCGACGCGGACCGGATCGCACGCGAGGTCGTCGCCCCGGGCACCCCGGGGCTCGCTGCGGTCGTGGCCGCCTTCGGTGAGGAGGTGCTGGCCGAGGACGGCGGCCTGGACCGGCCGAAACTCGGCTCGATCGTGTTCGCGGACCCGGAGAAGCTGGCCACGCTGAACTCGATCGTGCACCCCCTGGTCGGCGACCGCTCCCGGGCTCTGGAGGAGGCCGCCGCCGACGACGCCGTCGTCGTCCACGACGTGCCCCTGCTCACCGAGAACGCCCTGGCCCCGCTCTACGACGTCGTGATCGTCGTCGACGCCGGCCCCGCCACCCAGCTCGACCGGCTGGTACGGCTGCGGGGCATGACCGAGCAGGACGCACGGGCCCGCATGGCCGCCCAGGCGACGCGCGAACAGCGCCGGGAGATCGCCGACGTGATCATCGACAACGACGTACCGCTGGACCGGCTGCGAAGCCGCGTGGACGAAGTGTGGGACGAGCTGACCCGCAGGGCGCACGAGGCGCGCCGGTCCCCCCGGGGTCAGGAATAGCGGCACACGCGCGGGCGTTGATCCCTTCCAGCGAGGGAAGGACTTCTGCCGTGCCCGACACCAGCGGATCGACCGGACGTACGCCCGAGACGGATGTCATCGACTTCCGCGCGGCCGAGCAACTGCTCGCGGCGCGGGACCCGCGGGGCGCGGTGAAACTGCTCGACGGGGTCATCGGCGCCCATCCCGAGAACACGGCCGCACGGCTGCTGCGCGCGCGTGCCTTCTTCGCGGCGGCCCAGCTGAGACCGGCCGAGCTGGAGTTCACCATCGTCCTGGAGCGCGAACCGGACAACGCCTTCGCCCACTTCGCCCTCGCCCGCACCTACGAACGCCGGGGTTGCGGCGAACAGGCACGCCGCCACTTCCGGCTGGCGGCGGCACTGGACCCGAACCCGGAGTACCTCCAGCAGGCGCGCTTCGAGTCCTGACGGGCCGCGGAGACAGGTCTCACGATCCCTCGGTGGGGCTCCTCGGAGTCGACTCCCCGGAGTTCGGATGCCGGTATTCAGCTCCCCGGCGGACGGTACGGCGGGATGTCCCGGCCGGGCTGGTAGTGCGGTCCCTGGCGGATGTGCCGCAGGACCACGGCGAGGTCGACCGTGGCGACGAGCCACAGCACTCCGCAGGCGAGCGCCCACCCGAACCGTCCGGTGAGCGCGAAGGCGGCGGTGCCGAAGACGGCCCAGACCAGCCCCCACAGGCTCAGCCAGAAACGCGCCCGCAGCGCACTGCGCGCGGTGACCGGTTCACTGCCCGTACGCATCGGATCACCACTCCTGTGGCCAACGTACTCCGACCGGCCACGCGAGGGAATCGCGCCGGGTCACCGGGCCGGTCGCCGTCGCCGGACCGATGCGGGACCGCACGCCGTTCACTCGGTCGGGTGAACGGACGCCGAGTGGGAACGGGTGTGCGGAAGCGGGTCGTTGGACGGGCATGGAGCTGAGAATGCGAGAGGGACACCAGGGCACGGGACCGGGGGCGATCACCCCGGACGGCTGCGCGGTCGAGCTCTATGCGCGGCTGCCCGCCGGAGCCGAGCCGGACATCGTCGCCGCGGCCGTCCCCGAGGGCGCCCGCATCCTGGAGCTGGGCAGCGGGGTCGGGCGTATGACCCACCCACTGCTGGAGCGGGGGTTCGACGTCACCGCGGTGGACGAGTCCGCCGAGATGCTGGAGCGTGTGCGCGGGGCCCGGGCGATATGCAGCCCGATCGAGGACCTGGACCTGGGCGAGCGCTTCGAGGCGGTGCTGCTGGCATCGTTCCTCGTGCACGCCGGTGACAGCGAGGTGAGACGGAGCCTGCTGCGCACCTGTGCACGGCACGTCAGGCAGGACGGCTGTGTGCTGATCCAGCGGGAGGGCGCGGACTACCACACCGACCTGCCCCGTGAGCGGGTCGATCCCAGCGGCTTCACGGTACGGATCGTGTCGTCGGTGCCGGTCGGCGACGGCGTCAACTCGGTGCGCGCGGAGTACGAGTTCCCCGACGCGGTCTGGACGCAGACGTTCCGGGCGCGGCCGCTGACCGATGCGCAGTTCGAGGAGGCGCTGTCAGAGGCGGGGCTGCGAGCGGACCGCCCTCTGACCGACGACGGGACGTGGGTGAGGGCGGTGCCCAGATCGTGCGGAGGCGGGCGATGATTTCCGGGCCGGCGGGCGGTCTACCTCCCCGACAGCATCACGGACCGCTCACCAGGAGAGCCCCATGTCTCAGCCCGTCGCCTCCACCGTCCCCACCACCCTTGCGGGCCCTGCCGCTTCCGCGGCCTCGGCGACTTCCGCCGCACCGGCTCGTGGGCGGGGCGCCCGGATCGCCCTGCGTGCGGTGCAGGTACTCCTCGCGGTGTTCTTCGCCGTGGCGAGCGCCCTGCCCAAGCTGATCGCGCACTCCTCGGCGGCCGAAAGCTTCGCCGAGATGGGCTGGGGCAACGCGGGTATGTTCACCATCGGCGTGCTCGAACTGGCCGGCGCGATCGCCCTGTTGATCCCCGTACTGCAGTCGGTGGCCGCGACGGCCCTCAGCGCTCTGATGATCGGCGCGTTCGTCGTCCAGCTCACCTACTTCGACGGAGCCAACGCCGCGACACCCGTCATCCTCATGGTGCCGCTCCTGCTCATCGCCTGGGCCCGCCGGGGACACAACGAGGATCTTCTCCGACGGGTACGGACACGGCGCGCCTGAACCGGCCAGGCCCTGCCGTCGACGTCCCCGCGGACGTCTGCGGCAGGGCACGCGCGCGGCTGCACGCGCTCAGGGCCTGGTCTGGGCATCCTTGCGGGCGCGGTTCAGGCTCTCCAGCCCACGCAGCCGTTCCAGCTCGCGGCGGTCGCGCTTGGTCGGGCGGCCGGCGCCCCGGTCGCGGATGCCGGCCGGGGCGACGGCCTCGCGGGGCGGGGGCGGAGGGGAGTTGTCGAGGTAGCACTGGGCGGCGACCGGTGCACCGACGCGCTTGCGGATCAGCCGCTTCACGACGACGACGCGTTCCCTGCCCTCGTGGCGAAGGCGCACCTCGTCCCCGACGCGCAGCGAGTACGCGGGCTTCACGCGCTCACCGTTCACCCGGACATGGCCGCCTCGGCAGGCGGTCGCGCCGAGGGAGCGGGTCTTGATGAGACGGACGGCCCAGATCCAGCTGTCCACGCGGACGCTCTCGCCGCTCTGCGGCCCGGCCGCCTCGGCGGCGGCGATCGCGGCGGTCTTCGGGTCCGAGGTCCGGGATGTGGATGTGGCGGCACCGTCGTCGCCGGTGCCGGTGCCGGCCGCCCCGCCGTTCCTGCCCTCGTCATGCTCGGAAGCCATGCCTCGACCTTAACCGTCCGGCCCGGCGGGAGGGGCCTCCATTTCCGGGGACGGGTTGGACCTACGGTGGAGACATGAACACCAGCGGCCTCTCCGAACTCGACCAGCGGATCGCGGGGTGCCGGGCCTGCCCGCGGCTGGTCGACTGGCGGGAGGAGGTGGCCCGTACCAAACGGGCGGCCTTCGCCGACTGGACCTACTGGGGCCGGCCGGTGCCGGGCTTCGGCCCGCCGGACGCGCGGCTGCTGATCATCGGCCTGGCCCCCGCGGCCCACGGCGGCAACCGCACCGGCAGGATGTTCACCGGTGACCGCTCCGGGGACGTGCTGTACCAGGCGTTGTACGACGTGGGCCTCGCCTCACAGCCCACCGCGGTCGCCGCCGACGACGGCCTGGAGCTCTACGGAGTGCGCATCACCTCGCCGGTGCACTGCGCCCCGCCCGCCAACAAACCCACCCCCACCGAACGGGACACCTGCCGTTCCTGGCTCGTCCAGGAGCTGGGACTGCTGCGGCCGACGCTGCGGGCCGTGGTCGTACTCGGCGCCTTCGGCTGGCAGGCGGCGCTGCCGGCGTTCGCCGAGTCCGGCTGGACCGTGCCCCGGCCACGTCCCGCCTTCGCACACGGCGGGCACGTCGCGCTGGACGCCGCCGACGGGCCCGCCCTGCACCTCTTCGGCTGCTTCCACGTCAGCCAGCGCAACACGTTCACCGGCCGGCTCACCCCCGAGATGCTCCGGGAGGTGCTGCGCACGGCGGCCCGGACGGCAGGGCTGACCGCCCGGTAAAGGGGATGAGCGGTTCCGGCCGACCGGGCTACGGTGCTCCGATGGGCCTCTATCCGGTGATCGAACCGTACGACCACGGCATGCTCGACGTGGGCGACGGCAACCACGTCTACTGGGAGACCAGCGGGAACCCGCACGGCAAGCCCGCGCTGGTCCTGCACGGAGGACCGGGGAGCCGGACGAGTCCGAACCTCAGGCGGTACTTCGACCCCGCCGCCTACCGGATCGTCCTGCTCGACCAGCGCGGCGCCGGACGGTCGCTGCCCCGCGCGAGCGCCCACGACACCGACATGAGCGTCAACACGACCGCCCACCTCATGGCCGACCTGGAGCGGCTGCGCGCCCACCTGGGCATCGAACGGTGGCTGGTGTGGGGCGTCTCGTGGGGCTCGGTGCTGGGCCTGCGGTACGCGCAGACGCACCCGGGAGTGGTGTCCGAGCTGGTGCTGACCGGTGTCGCGACCGGTTCCCGCGCCGAGGTGGACCTGCTGACGCGCGGACTGGGCAAGATTTTCCCCGACGCCCACGAACGGTTCCTCGCCGAGCTGCCCCCCGAGGACCGCGACGGCAACCTGGCCGCCGCCTACAACCGCCTCCTGGAGTCGCCCGAGGCCGCGGTGCGTGACCGGGCCGCGCGGGCCTGGACCGACTGGGAGACGGCGACGATCCCGGCACCGCCCGGCTCGGTCGCCCGGTTCCAGGACCCGGAGTTCCGCAGGGGCTTCGCCCGCACCGTCACGCACTACTGGGGCAACGACCACTTCCTCGGCGAGGGCGAGAGCGAGAGCGACGACGACGGCGACGACGGGGGCGTGGTCCTGAGGGACGCACACCTGCTGAAGGGCATCCCGGGCACCCTGGTGCAGGGCAGCCTGGACTTCGGCAACCTCCTCGGCATCGTCTGGAGGCTCCACCACGCCTGGCCGGACAGCGAGCTGGTGGTCGTGGACGAGGCCGGACACGACGCCGGAGCGGTCGGTGACGAGGCGCTGGTGGCGGCGACCGACCAGTACGCCCGAGCCGGGGCCCGGGCCACCGGCCCTTCCCCCTGGCTCACGGACCCGTCCGTTCCGGCACGACCGCCGTCGCCGTGATCTCCACGAGCTGCCCCGGGTATCCGAGGCAGCTGACCCCGAGCAACGTCGAGGAATGCGGTCCGGTACTGAGCCCGGACGCCTCGACGACGTCCCACACGGCGGACAGCGCGGCGGTCTCGGTGCTCACGACGTACACGTCGGTCGACAGGACGTGGGCCGGACCGCTGCCCACGGCGCGCAGCTGCTCCGTGAGATTCGCGATCACCTGCTCCGCCTGCCGCACCGGATCGCCCTCACCGACCAGCTTCCCCTCGGCGTCGAGCGGGACCGACCCGGCGAGGAAGGCGAGCTTCGTCCCGGCCTCGACGACGGAGGCGTGGGAATAGGTGGGCGGCGGGAACAGACCGGGCACGGTGACGCGCTGAATCACGTGGGCTCCAGGGAGGCGAACGGACAACCCCCCGATCGTGCGCTCACCCCACACCCCGCCGCACCCGAATTTCCCTCGTGCCCCGCGCCCGCGCCCCCTAGGCTGCCGACGTCAACGCCCGCCCCGCCACCAGGAGCCCTCCGCAGTGCCCTCCCTCACGGACCAGGCCTTCCTCGACACGACCGCCGACCGGCTCGCCGCCCTGCCCGCCGTCCGGGCGGTCACCCTGGGCGGCTCCCGGGCCCAGGGCACCCACGGGCCCGGCAGCGACTGGGACCTGGCGGTCTACTACCGGGGCGCCTTCGACCCCGACGACGTCCGCGCCCTCGGCTGGGCCGGAGAGGTCTCCGAGATCGGCGCCTGGGGCGGCGGCGTCTTCAACGGCGGCGCCTGGCTGACCATCGACGAGCGCCGGGTCGACCTGCACTACCGCGATCTCGACGCGGTCGAGCACGAGACGGTGGAGGCGGAGGCGGGACGCTTCCGCATCGAGCCGCTGATGTTCCACATCGCCGGCATCCCGACATACCTCGTGGTCGCGGAACTGGCTCTCAACGAGGTGCTGCGCGGCGAACTGCCCCGACCCGCCTACCCCGAGGCCCTCCGCACCACCGCTCCCGAGCGCTGGCACGGTGCTGCCGCCGCCACCCTCGCCTACGCCAAGGCGGGCCACGCCCCCAAGGGCGCCCTCACCCAGGTCGCCGGCGCGATCGCCCTCGCCACCACCCAGACGGCACACGCGGTGCTGGCGGCGCGGGGGGAGTGGGTCACCAACGAGAAGGGGATGGTCCGGCGGGCGGGGCTGGACGGGCCGGACGGGATCGATGGGCTCCTGGCGAACCTGACACCGGACCCGGAGGGCCTGGAACGGACGGTCACGGACGCCGAGGAACTCCTGCACACCGCCGTCGAGTCGGCCCGAAAAGGCTGACGACCGTGCCGGTGCCGCCGGACCGACGGACGAACCCGCCACACGGCGCGGCCGGGTGGGCCGCTCCCGTACGTTGGCGTGATGACGCCTCCTTCCCATGAGCCCGCCCAGCAGCCCCATGAGAAGCGCCCCCGCGAGACGCCCGCCGACCTGATCGTCACCGGATGCACCGTCCTCGTCCACGACGACCGGGAACGGATCGGCTTCGAGGAGGACGCGGCCGTCGTCGTACGGGACGGAGTGGTCGACTCCGTGACCACCGCCGCAGCGGTGGACGGCCTGCCCGCCGCCGAGCGCATCGACGCCCGCGGGCAGATCGCCCTCCCCGGGCTGATCAACTGCCACACGCACGCGCCGATGGTCGCCCTGCGCGGCCTCGCCGAGGACCTGCCCACCGAGGAGTGGTTCAACGACGTGGTCTGGCCGGTCGAGTCCAACCTCGCCGAACGGGACGTGGAACTGGGCGCCCGGCTCGCCTGCGCAGAGATGATCCGGGCGGGAGTGACGACGTTCGCGGACCACTACTTCGCCATGGACGCCGTCGCCGCGGTGGTCGCCGAGTGCGGGATGCGGGCGCTGCTGGGGCAGGCGTACTTCTCCTCGCAGGGGCCCGAGGGGCGGGAGAGGTCGCTGGAGTTCGCGCTGCGGTACCGGGGCTCCGCCGACGGCCGGATCACGACCGCCCTCGCCCCGCACGCCCCCTACACCGTGACCGACGCCGACCTCGAGGCCACCGCCGGCCTCGCCCGCGACCACGGCCTGCCCGTGCACCTGCATGCCGCCGAGAACCGCGACCAGACCGACACCAGCCTCACCCGGCACGGCGCCACCCCGATCGGAGTCCTGGAGCGCACCGGCATCCTCGACACCGACGTGCTCATCGCCCACGGCACCGGCATCACCGGGGACGACCTCCCGCTCCTCGCCCGCGCGAGCGGCCGTACGGCCGTGGCCACCGCGCCCCGCGGCTACCTGAAGTTCGCCTGGCCCACCACCACCCCCGTGCGCGCCCTGCGCGACATCGGCGTCCCGGTCGGACTCGCCACCGACGGCGCCGCCTCCAACAACTCCCTGGACGTGTGGGAGTCGATGGCGTTGACGTCCCTCGTCCAGAAGTCCACCGAGGGCGACCCCCGCTGGCTCACCTCCCGCCAGGCCCTGCACCACGCCACGCTGCAGAGCGCCCGCGCGGTCGGGCTCGGCGACAGCGTCGGACGCATCGCACCGGGGCGGCGGGCCGACCTCGTCCTTGTCGACCTCACCGGCCCGCACACCCAGCCCGTGCACGACCTCGCCGCCACCCTCGTGCACAGCGCGCGCTCCGCCGACGTGCGCACGACGATCGTCGACGGGCGTGTCCTCATGCGGGACCGCGAGCTGCTGACCCTGGACGTCCCCGCGGTGGTGCGCGAACTGGGGGAGCGGCTGCCCGCGCTGACCGACCGCGGCCACGGCCGCCGTATCCAGGAGTACGACACCTGAATCTGAAGGGCCAGGTCAGAGGCTTACCGGCGCTGCCGTGAAAAAAATGTCGCCGGGCCGCGATGAGTTCCGCTCCGCGCGGCGGTCACCACCCCGACGGACCGTCGCATGCCGCACAGGAGGAGCTGGAGCCCATGTCGCTGCCCGAGATCGTCAGCCGCGCGGACTGGCGCGCGGCGCGCGAGGCCTTACTGGTCAAGGAGAAGGCGGCCACACGCGCGCGTGACGCGCTCAACGCCGAGCGGCGCGGGCTGCCCATGGCGGAGGTCGACAAGGAGTACGTGTTCGAGGGCGGCGACGGCAAGGCCACGCTGCTCGACCTCTTCGAGGGCCGCGACCAGCTCGTCGTCTACCACTTCATGTTCGCGCCGGAGTGGGACGCCGGCTGCCGCAGCTGCTCCGCCTTCCTGGACCAGATCGGGCACCTCGCGCACCTGCGGGCCCGCGGCACGTCGTTCGTGGCCGTCTCCCGGGCGCCGTACCCGAAGATCCTGCCGTTCAAGGCGCGGATGGGCTGGACCCTGCCCTGGTACTCGTCGTACGTCTGCGACTTCAACACCGACTTCGAGGTGACCCTGGAGCACGAGGGCGAGCTCGTCGAGCGGCCGGGGCTCAGCTGCTTCCTGCGGGAGGGCGAGCGGGTCTTCCACACCTACTCGACGTACGAGCGGGGCCTCGACGGGCTCGGCTCGACCACCAGCCTGCTCGACCTGACCGCGCTCGGCCGGCGCGAGCAGTGGGAGAAACCCGAGGGGCGTGCGTCGGCTCTCGGAGCGCCAGCGGGCAGCGAGGGAATCCGGTACCACGACGAGTACGAGGACTGACACGCAAGGTAGCGGCTCGAGTCAAATGGATGAGACGCCGCTCACCCTTTGCGGTGAACGAGTGTCAACTATGTCTCAGTACCATCACCGCGCGAGGCTTTCGCTCCATGGTTGGCGTTTAACTCTACGAGTACAGCGCTACATGGAGGTGCAGGGTGGTGAACGGGCGAACGGTGCTCGAACGCTTTCCCGCCGGCGGACCGCGAGGATCATGGCCGGCGGAGGAGTTCGCGCAGGCACGCCGTCTGGAAGGCCTGCCCGCCGAGGTCGTCATGGATCTCGCCACGGACATGTTCCTGGTCATCGTCCGCGGCGGCGACGCCGTGGGTGGCGCGGCCGCCTGACGCGCGGACATCCGTGAGGCAGGGGCTCCCGTCAGCCGGCCCTCGGGGCGGGCACCGGCCGACCGGTGAACTGTTCCGCCTGCAGTGAGTACAGCTCCGCGTAGACCCCGCCGGCGGCCAGCAGCTCGTCCGGTGTCCCGGACTCCACCAGCCGGCCCTGGTCGAGGACGTGGACGAGGTCGGCGTGGCGCACGGACGCCAGCCGGTGGGTGATCAGCACGACCGTCTGTCCGCTGCTGGCCAGGGCGCGGATCTTCTCGAAGACCTCCAGTTCGGCCCGTGCGTCCAGGGCCGCCGTCGGCTCGTCCACGATGAGGATGCTGCCCTGCCGGTACGCCGCCCGCGCGATCCCGACCCGCTGCCACTGGCCGCCGGACAGCTCGTGGCCGCCGCTGAAGTTCCGGGCCAGCAGGGTGTCCAGGCCGCGCGGCAGATCCGCGACCACCTCCTCGGCCCCGGCCTCGGCGACCGCCGCGGCCACGCGTTCCTCGCCGAGCGGCACGGAGGAACGGCCCACCGCGACGTTCACCCGCGCGGTGAACGGCCACCGTTTGAAGTCCTGCGCCACCATCGCGACCCGCTCGGCGAGCGCGTGCCGGTCCGCCGTCGACACGTCGACGCCGTCCCACGTGATGCGGCCCGCGTCCGGCGTGTACAGCCCGGCGAGCAGTTTGACGAGGGTCGTCTTGCCCGAGCCGTTCTCCCCGACGAGTGCCACGATGCGGCCCAGCGGCAGGGAGAGCGTCACGTCGTCGAGGGCCGGTCGGGCCGCGTCGCCCGGATAGCGGAACGTGACGTTCTCGAAGCGGACCTCCTTCGGGTCCTCGGGCAGCGCGGCGCCGCCCACCGGGATGGCCCGGTCGGCCGCCTCCACGTGCAGCCGTTCCAGGTCGCCGACGAACAGGGCCTCCTCGTGGAGCGCGTTGACCTCCACGACCAGGGTGCCGAGGCTCTGCGAGCCGGTGCGGATCGCGATCACGGCCGTGCCCGCCACCGACAGGGCCATCGCGCCACCCAGCAGCAGTCCGCCGAGCGTCGCGTACGTCGCCGCCGTCGCCAGCCCCGTCCACGCCGCCGCGATCAGCCCCGTACGGGCCGCCAGCCGGGCCAGCCGCGCCTGCTCCGCCTCGGCGGTCTCCGACATGGCGCGGAAGTGGCGCAGCAGGAAGGGGCCGACTCCGTGCACCCGGATCTCGGGGGCGGCGGCCGGTTCGATGAGGAGACTCGCCAGCAGCCGGCCCGCCCGCTCGTGCTGCACCCAGGCGTGGAAGGACTCGTACCGGCGGCGGGCGAGGGTCAGCGCGCTCCAGGCGCTCGGCAGCGTCATCGTGACCAGCAGCGGCAGCAGGACCGGATGCAGCACGGTCAGCACGCCCGCCGCCGCGATCAGCGAGATCATCGCGTTCATCACGCGGGTGCCGTACGAGATCATGCGCCGCGCGGAGGCGGCACCGTACTGGGCGGTGTCCAGCAGCTTGTGGAAGGCGTGGTCCTCGATCGCGGACAGTTCCACGGCCGCCGCCCGCTCCAGGTACCGCTCGGTGGCGACCCGTTCCACCTTGGGCTCCAGCCGCCCGGTCGCGTACGTCGAAGCCGCCCGCAGCAACGCCGCGACCAGCATCACCACGGCCACCGTGATCAGCGCCGGGGCGGCCCCGCGCAGCCGCTCCTCGATCGGGCCGTCGGCCATCAGCCCGGCCAGCACGCTGTTGACCGCGAGCAGACTGACCGCCTGCGCCACGCCCCGGCCCATCTCGGCCGCCAGCACTGTCCGCGCGGCCTGCGGATCGGCCTGCCGCGCGAGTCGCAGGCTGGACGCCAGCAGGGACGGCAGCCTGGTCAGCATCGCCCGGAAGCCCAGCTCCAGGAACGCGTCCGCGTGCTGGTTCCAGCCCATGTCGTAGCGCAGCGGGCCGCCGAAGAGCAGCCGCTCCGACTCCGACACCCCGGCCGCTTCCGTGCCGCCCTTCCTGCGCACCGTCTGCCTCCCCCGGTCGTGGACGGACGGCCACTATCGCTGGGCGGGGGCGCCTGCGGGCAGGGCGCGGGCGGGGGAGCCCGGAGCGCGCGGGCGCACTCCCGACCAGGGCGCGCCGGAAGGGGGTGTGCGGGGGTGGGCCGGGGGAGTGGGGCGGAGCTCAGAGGCGTGCCCAGCGCGCGGCAGCGTTACGCGCTCACCGGACGCGACCAGGTCGGCGTCGTGTTCGTCAGCCGGCACAGCGCCAGGTACAGCGGGATGGGCGGGGTGTACGGAACCGTGCCGTCCGGCCGGTGGATGAGCCCGGGGGCATCCGGGGAGTCGGGGACGATCGCGCCGGTGGCGTACCGTGCGGGGGCGGGCCACTCCAGGGCGTAGTCGGAGTCGGACGGGACGATCCACCACCAGTGCGCGTCGTCGGCGTAGACGCATCCCACGCGCGGCAGCCGGGGCATCACCAGGGGACCGAAACGGGCGGGCACCGCCACCGCGTCGCAGCCCAGCGGGGCCGTCATCCCGTCCGGTACGAGCAGCCGCCGGGGCGTCCCGGGGGCGTCCAGCCGCCGCTGGAGGCGGACCAGTGTGTCGAGGCCGAGTGGCCGGATGCCGGACGCAGCCCTCACAGCCATGCGGTCCCCGTTCCGCGGCGCGCCTGGTGGTGGCGTCCCTCCGCCTCGCCGTCGTCGCCCGTGCCGTCGGCCGGGCCGGGCTTGGGGCGGGCGCCCCAGCCCAGGTCGTTGTGGGGCTCGGCCGGGTCGCGCGGGCCGTCAGCCTTGCGTGGCAGCTCCGCCCAGACCAGCAGTCCGGGCCCGTGCTCGTGGGCGCCCCACGCGTCGCACAGGGCGTCGACGAGGAGCAGGCCCCGGCCGTGCTCGTCCTCGGGCTGCCGACCGGCCTGCGGGTGTGGCTGACCGGGGGCGCATCCCTCGTCACGTACGGCTATGCGCACCAGGTCGGCACCGTCGTGCAGCTCGCACACTATGTGCCGGCTCGCGGTGTGCACGATCGCGTTGGTGACCAGCTCGGAGACCACCAGGGCCGCGGTGTCGCAGGTGTCCTCGCACACCGACCAGCCGTTCAGCCGGGCGCGGGTCAGGCGTCTGGCCTGCGCGGGCGAGCCCGGATGTGCGGCCAGCTCGAACCGGAACCGGCGCTCGGCGGCGGCGGACCCCGAAGGGGCGGCTCCCACGGCGGCGACGAGGCCCGGGGAGCCCGCGGTGGCCTCTGTTCCTAAGGGCGCGGACGGAATCACGCTTGCCACTATCGCCCCGTCGTGAACACTTGGCAAGTGTCACTCTGAAAAATGCAGAGTGCGGTGTGACGGTCTGCAAGGCCGTGGCACACTGCTCGCAACAGCACGTCGAGCGGCGCCACTTCAGGTCACCGAAGGTCTGCCCAGACTTTCGAAAAGGTCTTCGAATGGCGCCGCCGGGCTGTGCGCACACAGACGCAACGGGCTCTTCGGGATCTTCAGGAGGTGGGCGGTGAGCGAGCCCCGGTCGGCGCCGACGGTCGGCCAGGTCGTCCTCGGCCGGCGCCTGCTGGACCTGCGTGAACGCGCCGGTCTCAAGCGCGAGGAAGCCGCTCGCGTCCTGCGCGTCGCGCCTGCCACGGTACGCCGGATGGAGATGGCCGAGGTGGCCCTCAAGATCCCGTACCTCCAGCTCCTGCTGAAGGCCTACGGTATCGGCGACGAGGAGGCCGACGCCTTCGTCAAGCTGGCCGAGGACGCCAACAGACCCGGATGGTGGCAGCGCTTCCACGACATCCTGCCGGGCTGGTTCTCGATGTACGTCAGCCTGGAGGGCGCGGCCTCCCTGATCCGCTCCTACGAGCCCCACTTCGTCCCCGGGGTGCTGCAGACCGAGGACTACGCGCGCGGCGTGCTCCGCTCCGGGGCGATCGGGCAGACCCGGCCCGACGACATCGAACGCCACGTGGACCTGCGCATGCAGCGCCAGGAACTGCTCACCCGCAAGGACGCACCCAGGTTCTGGGCCGTGATGGACGAGACCACGCTGCGCCGCCCCGTCGGCGGGCCGGAGGTGATGCGGGCCCAGATCGACAGGCTGCTGGAGGCGACGGAGCTGTCCAACGTGACGCTGCAGGTCGCCCCGTTCTCCAACGGACCGCATCCGGGCACGTACGGCCCCTTCGTCCTCTTCCGATTCGCCATGCCGGAACTGCCGGACATGGTCTACAGCGAGTACCTGACCGGCGCCGTCTACCTCGACGCGCGCGCGGAGGTGGCGACCCACCTCGAGGTCATGGACCGCATGGCGGCGCAGGCCGCCACGGCACACCGCACGAAGGAGATCCTCCGGGACCTCCGCAAGGAGCTGTGAATGAGTCACATCAAACCCCAGCGCCCGCCACGCAACCGCAGTGAGCGGATCTACAACGGCATGCCCGCCCGTGAGCTGGGCAGCGAGGGCTGGCACAAGCCGTGGAGCGGCGGCAACGGAGGGAACTGCCTGGAGGCCATGAAGCTCGCCGACGGCCGGATCGCCGTACGGCAGTCCACCGACCCCGACGGCCCCGCGCTGATCTACACCTCCGACGAGATGACGGCCTTCATCGAGGGAGCGAAGGCGGGAGAGGCGGACTTCCTGCTGTCCTGAACGCGCTCTGTTGATGCTTGTTCTAAATCTGTTTGTACTGGTCCAGCAGGCCTCAAGAGGAACTCGACAGAAAACTCGACACCTTGGCGGAGGAGCTTTCGCGGAGCACTCAGGCCGTCATCGGCCGGTCGTACGGGCCGATCGGTGCCGGCAGCCGAGTACTGCCGCCGGACAGGTGACGGTCGACGGCCGCCGCCACCGCCCGCCCCTCCGCGATCGCCCACACGACGAGCGACTGCCCGCGCGCCGCGTCCCCGGCCGCGAACACGCCCGGGACGTTGGTCGCGAACCCTCGGTCCCGGGCGATCGTGCCCCGGGGCTCCATCTCCAGCCCCAGCCCGCCGACCAGCCCGTCCTCCCGATCCGGCCCCGAGAAGCCGAGGGCGAGGAGGACGAGGTCGGCGGGGAGTGAGCGTTCGGTGCCGGGCAGCGGCCGGCGGCCGGCGTCCACGGCGGTCAGGCGCAGCGACCGCACACGTCCCTCGGCGTCGCCGGTGAAACGGAGCGTGGACGCCGCGAACAGCCGCGCGTCCGCGTCCGCCGCCGGTGCGGACCGCAGGTCACGCGCCTCCTCGTGGGCGGCCGACAGCCGGTACAGCCGTGGATAGGTCGGCCACGGCTCGGCCCCCTCGTCGCGCTCCGAGCCCGGCCGCGCGTAGATGTCCAGCTGCGTCACGGACGCGGCCCCCTCCCGCACCGCCGTACCGAGACAGTCCGCGCCCGTGTCACCGCCGCCCACGATGACGACGTGCTTCCCGGCGGCGGAGAGCGGAGAGCGCTCCAGATCGCCCTCGCACACCCGGTTGGCCAGGGGCAGGTACTCCATCGCCTGGTGGACACCGGCCAGCTCCCGGCCGGGCACGGCAAGTTCGCGCCATGCGGTCGCTCCGGTGGCGATCACCACCGCGTCGTAGCGGGCACGGAGTCCGGCGGCGTCCACGTCCCGTCCGACCGCCGTCGACGTACGGAACCTCGTCCCCTCGGCCCGCATCTGTCCGATGCGCCGCTCCAGATGGTGCTTCTCCATCTTGAACTCGGGGATGCCGTACCGCATCAGCCCGCCGATCCTGTCGTCCCGCTCGTAGACGGCGACCGTGTGACCGGCCCGGGTCAGCTGCTGCGCCGCCGCGAGCCCGGTGGGCCCCGACCCGATCACCGCCACCGTCCTGCCGGACAGCCGGTCCGGCGGCCGCGGCGGGGCGAATCCCTCCTCCCATGCCTTGTCGGCGATCGCGCACTCGACGTTCTTGATCGTGACGGCCGGCTGGTTGATGGCGAGCACACAGCCCGCCTCGCACGGCGCCGGACAGAGCCGGCCGGTGAACTCGGGGAAGTTGTTCGTGGCGTGCAGCCGGTCGCTCGCCGCCCGCCAGTCCGAACGGGCGACCAGGTCGTTCCACTCCGGGATCAGGTTGCCCAGCGGGCACGCCTCGTGGCAGAAGGGGACGCCGCAGTCCATGCAGCGGTCGGCCTGCGGGCCGACCATCGGCAGCAGGGCCCCCGGGACGTACACCTCGTCCCAGTCCCGCACCCGCTCTCCGACCGGCCTTCGGGGCCACTCCTGGCGGGGCGTGGTCAGGAAACCCTTGGGATCGGCCATGACCGTCTTCCTTGCCTGCGAGGCCGGCCGTGCGCGGTCGGGGCGGTGTTCGCTCCTGCGGCCACGATACGGCCCGCCGGCCCCGCGCGCAGAGTGCCCGGTGGCTCTCGCCGGTGGCGCCCGTTCCCTCAGACGAGGGCAAGCACGTACGCCACCGCGGCCGCGGCAGAGGCGACCGTGCGGACGTGGTTCCACGCCGTCCACTGGCGAACGTACGTGGGCCACTGACCGGCCGCCTCCGCGGTGCCAGGATCCAGCCGGAGCAGCGCGGTGTTGCGTGGCACATTGGCGGCCGCGGTCACCCCGAACGCGCCGAGGAGATAGAGCGCGCTGCCCAGCAGCAGCTCCACCGCGGCCCCGTCCGGCCACAGCACGAACGTCACCACGGCGATCACCGCGGCCACTACCGCCGTCCCGAGGAACACGAGCATGAAGGGCGGCCTCACCGCGGCCGTGTTGATCGCGTTCATCGCGGCGACCCCCTGCGCGGGAGGCAGCGCCGCGAGCCCTCGCATCACGAACGTCGAGAAGGCGCAGAAGACGCCTGCCGTCAGGCCGGTGCCGAGCACGCCCAGCACTGTCAGCACGAAGTACGGTCCGTCGATCATGTCCTGTCAGCTCCCACCCGTCGAGTCGATGCCCGCGCGCTACCGGCGGCCGTCGACCACCCCAAGTCAACCTCCGTGCGGCCACGGTGACCATGGCCGGTCCGCGCGGGCGCATGTGCGAGCGTCCACGCGGGCGGACCGGTGGACGGAGCATCATGGGCGGGTGCGACTGGAAGCGATCACCTGGGACAGGCTCGGCGACCTGCTCGCCGAGCGCCTGCTCGACCTCGAGCCCGCCGACGGCGGCGACCGGCCACGCGTCGCCTTCGACGGCGCCCCGGCCGCCCGCCCCGGCGAACTCGCCCAGCGGGTGTCCGAAGCGCTGCGGATCCGCGGCCGGCCCTCCCTCGTCGTCGGAACCGAGGGCTTCCTGCGTCCCGCCTCGGTCCGACTGGAGTACGGGCATCAGGACGCGGAGTCCTACTACAGCGGCTGGTACGACACCGGTGCCCTGTGGCGGGAGGTCTTCGACCCGCTCGGACCCGGCGGCGACGGACGCGTGCTGCCGAACCTGTGGGACCCGGCCACCGACCGCGCCACCCGCAGCCCCTACGTCCACCTCCCGCCCGGCGGTGCGCTGCTGCTGCACGGCCCCTTCCTGCTGCGCCACTGGTTCCCCCTCGACCTCAGCGTCCACCTCGTCCTCACCCCCAAAGCCCTGCGCCGCCGGACCCCCGACTCCGAGCACTGGACCCTCCCCGCCTTCGAGCGCTACGAGGAGGAGACCGACCCCTCGGCCACCGCCGACGTCCTGGTGCGCACCGACGATCCGCGGCACCCCGCGTGGAACGGCTGAGCCGCCGGCCGGTTCGCTCCTGCTCAGAGCCAGCCGTTGCGCCTGAACCCCCGGTGCAGCGTCAGGCAGGCGACGGCTATGACGGCGATGACCATGCCGTAGCCGTACCGCCAGCCGAGTTCCGGCATGTGGTCGAAGTTCATGCCGTACACCCCGCAGACCATCGTGGGCACGGCGATGATCGCGGCCCAGGCGGTGATCTTCCGCATGTCCTCGTTCTGCGCGACCGTCACACGGGCGAGGTGCGCCTGGAGGATGGAGTTGAGCAGTTCGTCGAACGCCGCGATCTGCTCCGTGGCCCGCAGGAGATGGTCGGCGACGTCCCGGAAGTACGCCTGTATCTCCGGCTCGACCACCCGGACCGGCCGCGTGGCAAGCTCGTCCAGCGGCCGGCCGAGCGGCACCACGGCCCGCCGCAGCTCCAGGAGCTCCCGTTTGAGCTGGTAGATCCGGCCCGGGTCGACCCGCGCGCCGTGCTCCGCGAACACCTCCGTCTCGACATGGTCGATGTCCGCCTGGAACGCCTCGATGACACTGAGGAAGTCGTCCACCACATGGTCCGCGATCGCGTGCAGCACCGCCGACGGCCCCTTGGCGAGCTGCACCGGGTCGGACTCCAGTCCCTCCCGGAGGGGGCCCAGTGAGCCGTGCCGGCCGTGCCGCACGGTGATCACGAAGTCCCGGCCGACGAAGACCATGATCTCGCCGGTGCTCACCACCTCGCTCGTGGCCGTGAGCTGTTCGTGCTCCACGTAGCAGACGGTCTTGAACACGGCGAAGAGCGTCTCGCCGTACCGCTCCACCTTGGGACGCTGGTGGGCCTCGATCGCGTCCTCGACCGCCAGCGGGTGCAGGTCGAAGAGGTCCGCCACGCCCGCGAACTCCTCATCCGTCGGCTCGTGCAGACCCAGCCAGACGAAACCGCCTCCCCGCCTGCGCGTCCGCTCCACGGCCCGGGCCGGGTCGCCGCCCTCGGGGGTGCGGACACCGTCCCGGTAGGTGACGCAGTTCACCACCGAGGAACCCAGCGGCGAGCGGGCCGGGTGGCTGAGGTCCACCCGCGGACGCCGTCGGGCCAGCCGTGTCACCTTGCGGAGGCCGCCGGTCCGTCCCAGGCCCGTGACCTTCCGCAGATTCCCTGCCATCGTCATCCGTGTCTCCCCGCGTGGGTCCCCTCGCGCCGTGCTTCCCGCGCCTTGGCGCGCCAGTCTGCCAGTCCGGAGCGGACGGCGGACGAGCCTGTGGAAAGGGAGCATTCCGCTTTGTTCCCGGCTGTGGACGGGTGGTTCGGAGCCCGGTCCAGCCCCCTCCTGTCCCGTGGCCGGAGCGTCGACCACTTCGGGCAAGCAGGACAACTGGGATGATCGACGCATGACGCGAACCGACGGATACCTCCTCGACAACCGGCAGACCGAGGCGGGGGAGCGTTTCGACGCCTTCGCCACCCTCTTCGACCCCACGACCTTCCGACACCTCCAAGCGCTCGGCGTGGGGCCCGGGTGGCGCTGCTGGGAGGTCGGGGCCGGAGGCACCTCCGTGGTGTCCTGGCTGGCCAAGAGGGTGGGGCCGACCGGCAGGGTCCTCGCCACGGACATCGACACCTCGCGGGTCGCACCGGCAGGTCGCCCTCCCGTCGAGGTGCGCGTGCACGACGTGGGCGCGGAGGAACCGCCGGGCGAGGGCTTCGACCTGGTGCACGCCCGACTCGTCCTGGTCCATGTGCCGGACCGCGAGCGGGCATTGAGGTCCATGATCAGGGCCCTGCGGCCGGGTGGCCGACTCCTGGTCGAGGACGCCGACCCCGCGCTGCAGCCCCTGCTCTGCCCCGACGAGCACGGTCCCGAGCAGCAGCTGGCCAACCGGCTGCGGCACGGCTTCCGCCAGTTGCTGGCCCGTCGCGGCGCCGACCTGTCCTACGGCCGCCGGATCCCGCGTCTGCTCCGGGAAGCAGGGCTGCGCCGCGTGGAGGCCGACGCCTACTTCCCGGTCACCTCGCCCGCGTGCGCCGCTCTGGAGTCCGCGACGGTCCGTCAGGTCCGCGACCAACTGGTCGCCGCCGGTGCGGCCACCCACGACGACATCGACCGGCACCTCGCGAACGTGGCGTCGGGCAGCA
This sequence comes from Streptomyces sp. AC602_WCS936, assembly GCF_019049125.1. Classification (NCBI taxonomy): domain Bacteria; kingdom Bacillati; phylum Actinomycetota; class Actinomycetes; order Kitasatosporales; family Streptomycetaceae; genus Streptomyces; species Streptomyces sp. AC602_WCS936. Next base: position 24,407 of record NZ_JAGMUF010000004.1, read on the forward strand.
TGGACCTGGCGACGGCGCCGATGATCTCCGCGTGGGGACGCAAGGCATAGACGCAAGGCACAGGGATCGGCACTCGGGCCGGTCGGCGGCTGTCGTCGGCCGCGTATGCCCACGGAAGCCCTCTCGAGCCCCCTGCCCGGAGCCACGCCGCCGGTCCTCAGCCCACCGCCCCCGGAGGTCTCGCCCCCACCCGCTCGACCGCCCTGGCTCCCGCCCGGCACCCCGCGGCGGCCGCCTCCTCGGGAGTCGCGCCCGTGAGGAGGGCGGCGAGGAACGCTCCGGTGAAGGCGTCGCCGGCACCGGTACTGTCCCGTGGCGACGCCGGGACGGCGGGGATCCGCGCGCACACGGTGCCGGACCGGGCCACCAGGGCACCCTCCGCGCCCTGCTTGGCGATCACCAACGGAACGTGCCGGCTCAGTTTCGCCGCGGCGTCGACCGGGTCGGGCAACCCGGTCAGCAGGCACGCCTCGTCACGGCTGGGAAGCAGGACGTCCACTCCCTCGACCAGGTCGAGGAACCGGTCGACGCCCAGCTCGGTGAGGAACCCCGCCGACGCCGGGTCCAGACTCACCGGGACCCCACGCGCGCGTGCGGCGGCCAGGGCGACCGGCACCAGGGCGCGGCTCGGCTCCGAGAACAGGAGGTAGCCCGACAGGTGCAGCCGGGCGGCACCGTCGAGCAGCGCGTCCGACCAGTCGCCGGGCTCCAGCCGCAGGGACGCCCCGCTGTCCGTCAGGAACGTCCGCTCGGCCGCGGCGCCCGTGTCGACCAGGCAGATCACCGTCCCCGTCGGTGCGCTCCCGTCGACGACCAGGTGGGGACGCACGCCGATGGCTGCCAGCTCCCGCCGGTGCCAGCCCGCCGCGTCCGAACCGACCCGTCCCAGCAGCCGGACGTCCCGGCACCCGCCGTACGCGGCCCAGCAGGCCACATTGGCACCCGCCCCGCCGGGCAGTCGGCGGATCGCGGCGGCCGTGTCCGTGCCGGCGGCCAACGGCCCCCGGTGCCGGGCGACGACGTCCGTCACCACGTCCCCGACGACCAGCAGCGCGCCGCCCCGTCCCGCGGTCATGCCCCGGCCCAGGCCGCCGCGATGCGTGCCGCCAGCCGTACGTTCCCCCGCACCGCCGCCAGATTGGCCTCCAGTGACGCCCCGTCGGTGTGCCGTACCAGGTGGGCGAGGAGGAAGGGGGTGACCGCCTGGCCCGTGATCCCCTCCGCCTCGCACGCCCGCAGGGCGTCGGCGAGCACCCGCGCGTGGAGCGCGGGATCCAGCTGCTCCTCCTCGGGGACGGGGTTGGCGACCACGAGCGCGGACCGCGGTCCGCGCAGCGAGTCCTGCGCCCGCATGACGGCCGCCACCTGCGCCGGGGTGTCCAGCGTCCAGTCCACCGGGTGTCCCGAGTCGGACAGGTAGAAGCCGGGGAAGCGGTCCGTACCGAATCCCGCCACCGCGACGCCCAGCGTCTCCAGCCGCTGCAGGGTCGCCGGTACGTCCAGGATGGACTTCACTCCCGCGCAGACCACCGTGATCCGGGTGCGGGCCAGCAGGCCCAGGTCGGCGGACTCGTCCTGCGTGGCCGTCCACTGCCGGTGCACGCCGCCGAGGCCGCCGGTCGCGAACACCCGCACCCCCGCCAACTCCGCCAGCAGGGCGGTCGCCGACACGGTGGTCGCTCCGCTCGCGCCGGTGGCCACCGCGAGCGGCAGGTCCCGGTGGCCCAGCTTGCGGATGCCGTCCTCGTTCGCGACCCGCTCCAACTGCTGTTTGTCCAGGCCGACGTGCGGCCGTCCGTCCAGCACGGCGATCGTCGCCGGTATCGCACCCTCCTCTCGGACCGCCTCCTCCAGTTCCCGCGCCACCCGCAGATTGCGCGGGCGTGGCAACCCGTGCGCGATGATCGTGGACTCCAGGGCCACCACGGGGCGGCGCGCGCCGATCGCCGCCCGTACCTCTTCCGACACCACCAGGGTCACGCGTCCGCCTCCTGTCGTCGGTCCTTCCTCATCTCTGGCGGGCGCGGAAGCGGGCCAAACCCGTACCCGGGGGCGGGCCGGGCTTTCCCCGCTCACCGAGCGGCCTCTTGCGGCTCGCTCGGCAGGAAACGAGTCTGGGCGCATGACGGACCACACGACACGCCTCGACCACGTAGTCCTCTGGGTGCGCGACCCGGTCGCCGCGGCCGGGTTCTACGAGAAGACCCTGGGTACGGAGCCCCTGCGGGTCACCGAGTACGCCGCTGGAACCGTGAGCTTTCCCTCCGTGCGCCTCAACGAGGAGACCATCCTCGATCTCGCGCCCCGGTCCATGGCGGAACGGATGCGAATGATCCCCGGCGCCGACACGAGTGCGGGCCACCCCGTCAACCACATCTGTGTGTCCCTGTCACCGCACGACTTCGACGCACTCCGCGCCCGCCTGACGGAGCAGTCCGTTCCGGTGTCCGAGCTCTCGCACGACTCCTACGGCGCACGCGGCCTGGCGAAGCGCAGCTTCTACTTCGGAGACCCGGACGGCAACATCATCGAGGCGCGGCACTACGAGTAGCCCGCCCACCCCCACGCCGGGCGGCCGGCCGTTCAGAACAGCGGCTCGGGCAGCACACCCTCCAGCGCGAGCAACTGCCGCTTGGTGTCCACGCCGCCCCCGAACCCGCCAATGCCGCCGTCACTCCCGACGACCCGGTGGCACGGCACCACGACCGGCAGCGGATTGGCCCCCATGGCCGTGCCCACCGCCTGAGCGGCGCCCGACTGACCGACCCGGACGGCGAGGTCGCCGTAACCGACGACCGAGCCGTACGGAACGCCGGACGCCAGCTCGCGCAGCACCTCCCGGTTGAAGCCCGAGATCAGCGACCAGTCCAGCGGCAGGTCGAAGTCGTGACGCCGACCCGCGAAGTACGCCTCCACCTGCCGTATCGCCTCGGTCAGCAAGGGGGAGCCGGGCGCATCGACGGGCTCCTTGCCCAGCCGGGCCGCCAGTCTTTCGAGGGCCCGGCCGCGCACGGCGCCGGTGGCGTGGAACACGACGTTGACCAGGCCGTCACGAGTGGCGGCCAGCAGCAGTGGACCGATGCCGGTGTCGACGACGGTCCACACGATCCGCTGCTCGTACTGCCCATTGCTGTCCATGCGCCCACGGTACGGCCGGCCACTGACAACGGGTCACCAACCGGTGAGGAGACCGCCCCGGTCCTCGTCCTCACCCACGGCCTCGCGCACCACGTCGGGCTTGTTGGTGATGATGCCGTCGACGTCGTACCCGGCGACCCGCCGGGCGGTGGCCGCGTCGTCGACCGTCCAGGTGAGGACCTCCATCGGACGGCCGTGCGGCCCCGTGAACGCGTGGACCGAGGAGACGTAGCTCATGGAGAGCGAGCCGTGCGAGGGGTTGATCTGGTCGGCGAATTCCGCGTACTCGGGCAGGTCCGACACGGACGGTGTGCCGAGGAATCCGGTCTTGACGGCCGGCTTGAGCTCGTGGACGGTCCGGATGCTGTCCGCGCTGAAGCTCTGCACGATCAGCCGGCCCGCCACGTGCCGCCGGTCGAGCCAGCCCTCGTTGGCGAGCACCTTGAGCGTCTGCTGCTCGATGCCCGGGTACAGCCCGGGATTCTTCAGCTCCAGGAGCAGTTTCTGGTGGTTGTCCTCCACCCGCTCCACGTACTGCTCCAGCGTCGGTACGCGCGCGCCCGCGTACTGGGGACCGAACCAGCTCCCCGCGTCCAGCCTGGCGATCTCCGCGGCGGTGAAGTCCTTCACCTTCCACGGAGAGCGGTCGGGGAAGACCTCCTCCACGTCGGTCGTGCGCCGCAGGCTGTCGTCGTGGAGGACCACGAGTTCGCCGTCCCTGGTGCGCTGGACGTCGTTCTCGACCCAGCGGATGCCCAGCTCGGCGGCCCGGTCCACGGCGGCCAGCGTGTTCTCCGGCGCGTACCCGGAAGCGCCCCGGTGGGCGACGACCACGGGCCCGTCGTCCTCAGCGCTCTGGGGGGCCCGGGCGTGGGAGAGGGGAGTCAGCAGGGCAACCCCCAGGAACGCGGTGGTCGTCACGGCGACTGCGCGTGCGTACATGCGTGCTCCTCGCGTCGAGCGATCACGGACAGCATCACTGTGACATCAGAGAGTCAACAGGAGAGGGGTGCGGAGTGGCCGCGGGTTGAATGGAGATGCTCAACTCCGCTCACCGGGGCGGCACAAGTGGGGCAAGGCCGTGATTCTTTGCAGGAGAATCATTCGACCATTCCGGTGGGCGTCATACTCTCTGCCTCGACCCTGGGCGTTCATTCGGTCCTGGGAGGGGGTGTACATCAGGAAATTCCGGGGTGTATCCGGGCAGCAAGAAAGCGGAAGGGCGGCCGCAGATGCAAGGCACGGTCGACGGATTCAGTTACGGACTGGTCACACCGCTGGTGGCCTACCTCATGGCCTGCCTCGGCGGTGCCCTCGGGCTGCGCTGCACCACCAGATCCCTGCGGGTCACCCGCTCCTGGCGTCCCGGATGGCTCGCCCTCGGGTCGGCGGCGATCGGCTCCGGGATCTGGACCATGCACTTCATCGCGATGATGGGGTTCACGATCGAACACACGCCGGTCCGCTACGACTGGCTGATGACCTTCGCCAGCCTGGCCGTCGCCATCGTCATGGTGGGCGTGGGGATCTTCATCGTCGGCTACCGGGGGGCGCGGGGAACGGCCCTGTTCACCGGTGGCACCATCACCGGCCTGGGCATCGCCTCGATGCACTACCTGGGCATGGCGGGCATGCGCCTGGACGGGCAGCTGACGTACAACACCTTCACCGTGGCCGTGTCCGTCGTCATAGCCATGGCCGCCGCCACCGCCGCCCTGTGGGCGGCCGGACAGGTCCGCGGCTTCCTGTGGAGCGTCGGAGCCAGCCTCGTCATGGGGCTGGCCGTCACCGGCATGCACTACACCGGCATGGCCGCCCTGGAGGTCCACGTCCACGGCACGTCCGACCCCGGCACCGGCGGGTCCCCCGCCGAACTGCTCGCCCCCATGCTGATCGGCCCCCTCGCCTTCCTCCTCCTCGCCGCCGTGGTGGTGATGTTCGATCCGCTGATGGTCACGGGGAAGCCCGCCGGAGTCCCCGCCGAGCGGAAGCCGGGCATCCCCGCCCACACCGCGGCCCCGCGCACGGCTTCCCGCCCGGCACACCGCCCCACGCTCCGCACCCGCCGCCCCCTCGCGCACCGCCGCTCCCGCACCCCGCAGAACCGCTGATCCGGGCCGGTTGTCAGTGGGGGGCCGTACGGTGGAACCCATGCGGCCCGTTTCCCAGATCGAACGCACGGTGGCGCCCTTCGAGGTCGTCAGCCCCTACCAGCCCAACGGCGACCAGCCGGCGGCCATCGCCGAGCTGGCGCGGCGTGTCCAGGCGGGCGAGAAGGACGTCGTCCTGCTCGGCGCCACCGGCACCGGCAAGTCCGCCACCACCGCGTGGATGATCGAGAAGCTCCAGCGCCCCACCCTCGTGATGGCGCCGAACAAGACCCTGGCCGCCCAGCTGGCGAACGAGTTCCGCGAACTCCTGCCGAACAACGCCGTCGAGTACTTCGTCTCGTACTACGACTACTACCAGCCCGAGGCCTACGTCCCCCAGTCGGACACCTACATCGAGAAGGACTCCTCGATCAACGAGGAGGTGGAGCGACTGCGCCACTCCGCGACCAACTCGCTGCTCACCCGCCGTGACGTCGTCGTGGTCGCCTCCGTCTCCTGCATCTACGGCCTCGGCACCCCGCAGGAGTACGTGGACCGCATGGTCCCGCTCCGGGTCGGCGAGGAACACGACCGGGACGAGCTGCTGCGCCGCTTCGTGGACATCCAGTACACGCGCAACGACATGGCCTTCACGCGAGGCACCTTCCGGGTGCGCGGCGACACCATCGAGATCTTCCCCGTCTACGAGGAGCTCGCCGTCCGCATCGAGATGTTCGGCGACGAGATCGAGGCCCTGTCCACCCTCCACCCGGTGACCGGCGAGATCATCAGCGACGACCAGCAGCTGTACGTCTTCCCGGCCTCCCACTACGTCGCGGGCCCCGAGCGCCTGGAACGGGCCGTCAACGACATCGAGAAGGAGCTCACCGAGCGCCTGACCGAGCTGGAGAAGCAGGGCAAGCTCCTGGAGGCGCAGCGGCTGCGGATGCGCACCACGTACGACATCGAGATGCTCCGCCAGATCGGCTCCTGCTCCGGCGTGGAGAACTACTCGATGCACTTCGACGGCCGCTCGCCCGGTTCCCCGCCGAACACCCTGCTGGACTACTTCCCGGACGACTTCCTCCTCGTCATCGACGAGTCGCACGTCACCGTGCCGCAGATCGGCGCCATGTACGAGGGCGACGCCTCCCGCAAGCGGACGCTGGTCGACCACGGTTTCCGGCTTCCCTCCGCCCTCGACAACCGCCCGCTGAAGTGGGAGGAGTTCCAGGAGCGCATCGGGCAGACCGTGTACCTGTCGGCCACCCCGGGCGCCTACGAGCTCTCCCGTTCGGACGGCGCCGTCGAGCAGATCATCCGCCCCACGGGCCTCGTCGACCCGGAGGTCGTCGTCAAGCCCACCGAGGGCCAGATCGACGACCTGGTGCACGAGATCCGCACCCGGACCGAGAAGGACGAGCGCGTCCTGGTCACCACGCTCACCAAGAAGATGGCCGAGGACCTCACCGACTACTTCCTGGAGCTCGGCATCCAGGTCCGCTACCTGCACAGCGACGTCGACACCCTGCGCCGCGTCGAACTGCTGCGGGAGCTGCGCGCCGGCGAGTACGACGTCCTGGTCGGCATCAACCTGCTCAGGGAGGGCCTCGACCTGCCGGAGGTCTCCCTGGTGGCGATCCTGGACGCCGACAAGGAGGGCTTCCTGCGCTCCGGCACCTCGCTGATCCAGACCATCGGCCGTGCCGCGCGCAACGTGTCCGGCCAGGTCCACATGTACGCCGACAAGATCACGCCGGCCATGGAGAAGGCGATCGACGAGACCAACCGCCGCCGTGAGAAGCAGGTCGCCTTCAACCAGGCGAACGGCATCGACCCGCAGCCCCTCCGCAAGAAGATCAACGACATCGTCGCGCAGATCGCCCGCGAGGACATCGACACCGAGCAACTGCTCGGCTCGGGCTACCGCCAGGCCAAGGACGGCAAGGGGGCCAAGGCCCCCGTCCCCTCCCTCGGCGGCGAGACGGCCACCGGCGGCAAGGCGGCCAAGGGCAGGGGGAAGGCCAAGGAGACGCCGGTGACCGACCGCCCGGCGGCGGAGCTGGCCGCGCAGATCGAGGACCTCACCACCCGTATGCGGGCCGCCGCCGCGGACCTCCAGTTCGAGATCGCGGCCCGGCTGCGCGACGAGGTCTCCGAGATGAAGAAGGAACTGCGCCAGATGAAGGAGGCAGGCCTGGCCTGACGGCCCACCCGGGCACGCGCTGTGTTGCAAGACCGACACAAAGTGCGGTCCTGGGTGGGGCGCTGTCAGTGCCCCTGCGTAGGGTTCTGGTCAACCGCGGGCGCCGCGGCAACAGGGGACAGCTCGAGAGGGGATCAGCGCGTGACCGTCAATATGACCAAGGGTCAGGCCATCAGTCTGCAGAAGGACGACGGCGGCAGCCTGACGTCGGTGCGCATGGGTCTCGGCTGGCAGGCGGCTCCCCGGCGCGGCCTGTTCGGTTCGCGCACGCGGGAGATCGACCTGGACGCCTCCGCCGTCCTGTTCGCGGACAAGCAGCCCGTCGACGTCGTCTTCTTCCGCCACCTGGTGAGCGACGACGGCTCGGTGCGCCACACCGGGGACAACCTCGTCGGCGGCGTCGGCCAGGGTGGTGACGACGAGGCGGTCCTCGTCGACCTGCAGCGCGTGCCGGTCCACATCGACCAGATCGTCTTCACCGTGAACTCCTTCACGGGCCAGACCTTCCAGGAAGTGCAGAACGCGTTCTGCCGCCTGGTCGACGAGACCAACGGGCAGGAGCTCGCCCGCTACACGCTGGCCGGCGGCGGCGCCTTCACTGCCCAGATCATGGCGAAGGTGCACCGGGTGGGACAGGGATGGTCGATGACCGCCATCGGCTCCCCGGCCAACGGCCGCACCTTCCAGGACCTGATGCCGGCGATCCTGCCGGTCCTGTAGCGGACGCAAGCACGAGCGCCGCGCGAGTGACACAGCCGCACGAGTGAGCACGAGTGACACAGGGGGAAAGGCGATGACGGCCGAGCTGACGCGGGGACAGAACCACCCGCTTCCCCGGGCTCGCCTGGAGATCCGGGTCTCGGCCGGCACGCCGGTCGTGGCCGGAGCCACGCTCGGCGACGAGAACGGCGAGGTCCACGGCGTCGAACGGGTGGCCCACCCGGGCACGCCCACCCTGCCGGGGCTGGAGGTCTCCCGGCAGGCCGCCGCCGACCACCGCCTCGCGGTCGACCTGGACGCGGTACCGGAAGCCGTGCACCGCGTCAGCGTGCTGCTCGCCCTGCCCGTCGGCGGCCAGGGACCGGCCCGCTTCGGAGCCGTGGCCGCCCCCTTCGTCGCCGTCACTGGCCTCGACGGCGACGAGGTCGCCAGTTACACCCTCACCGGACTGGAGGCCGAGTCCGCCGTCGTCGCGCTGGAGCTCTACCGACGCCAGGGCGCCTGGAAGGTGCGCGCCGTCGGCCAGGGCTACGCGGGCGGGCTCGCCGAGCTGTTCACCGACCAGAACCTGCCCGAGGCCCACCGCCTCGCCGGCGACATCCAGGACGCGGTGGCCCGCGGTCTGGCCCGTTCGGTGCCGGCACCCCCGTCCCGCACGTCCGACGGCGACCGCTCCCGGCCCGCCACCGCCTCGGCGCACGACCCCGGCACGGCCGCGGCCCACGGCGCCACCGGGGGCGTGCCCCCCGCGCCGCAGACCGACCCCCAGGGCCCGCCGGCAGGACAGACGCCCACGGCCCCGGGACAGCACGCCACGCCACAGCCGTACCCGGGCACCCCGGCGGACTCCTCGGTGAGCCGCCAGCCGTCCGCGGCCACCGGCGGCGGCCCGATCGACTACAGCCACCCCCGTCGGCAGCACGGCGCTCCGCCCCCGCCCCCGCCGGCCGCGCCCCCGGCCGCGCCCGGGCAGCCCGCACCGCCCGTCGCGGGTGACGCCACCGGCTGGTCCATGGAGGAGCGGCTCTACAACCAGGTCTGGGGCATGTTCGAGGACCTGGCCCGCACCACCGCCGCCTACCGCAGCGCCGTGGACTTCGCGGACTCGCGCATGGAGAAGGAGCTCGACCAGGTCCTGTCCGACCCGCGCAGCCGGATCGGCGGTCAGGGCGACGCCGCCCGGGAGGCGGCCCGCGCACGGCACGAGCAACTCGTGGCGCAGGCCGGGGACGCCCTGGACCGGGACGTGGCCCAGCTCGCGGCCGAGGCCGAGGTCGTCGAGCCGGCCCTGCCGATGGCCTACGCGCGCTGGGACAGCCCCGTCTGGCACGCCTACCGCGTGCCCATGGAGATCCCCATGGCCGTCAGGCTGGGCGACCTCCATCTGTCCGAGGCGGACCGCATACGCATTCCGATGCTGGTCCGGCTGCCGCTGGAGCGCGGCCTGTGGATCGACAGCGGACGTGCGGCCTCGCTGGACGGCTCGTACACCGACCCGCACGAGACGCGGCGCCTGGGTCTGGAGACGGCGGTCGCACACGCGGCCCGGCTGCTCGCCGTCTACCCGGCGGGCGAGTTCACCGTGCACGTCGTCGACCCGGCCGGATCGGGGACGCAGTCGCTGGCGCCCCTGGTGCAGACCGGAGTGCTCGACGCCCCGCCGGCCCTGGGTGCTGCCGGGACCGCGGACGTGCTCGCGCGCCTGACCCAGCGCGTCGACCTGGTGCAGATGGCGTTGCGCGGTGGCGCTCCCGACGCGCTCCCACCCGGTCTGGACACGTCCCAGCAGCTCCTGATCGTCAACGATTTCCCGCACGGCTTCGACGACCGGGCGGTGAACCAGCTGCGCTACCTCGCCGACGAGGGACCGGCCGTCGGAGTCCACCTGATGCTGGTCGCCGACCGTGAGGGCTCCGCCGGGTACGGGCCGCTGCTCGACCCGCTGTGGCGTTCGCTGCTCCGGCTGACGCCCGTCGCCGACGACCACCTCGCCGACCCTTGGGTGGGGCACGCCTGGACGTACGAGCCCTCGCTCGTCCCGCCCGGCAGCCAGGTGCTCCGGCAGGTTCTCGACCAGGTCGCCGCAGCCCGCCGTTCGTGGCATCGGTAAAGGGCCCTGAGCTGCCCTTTTGAGCTTTATTTGCGAATCTCTTTACCTTCCCTTGGGGAATGGGGTACTGTCGTCCGTACGGAGGGGAGTACTCCCTGCCAACTACTGCGGCGTACCCGTCAATACGGATCAGGCCAGATCCCGGGGCGTCGGCCCGTGGGTTCCGGACGCGTCACGCGTCCCGGGCACCCGGGGTGGAAGAGACCTCCGGCAGCGACGACGCTGACATTTGCCGTGTGACGTACTGCCGGAGGCGTAGTAGTGGAAGTTTCCATGACCCTGTGGGTCCTGACCATCGTGGGCCTCGCCGCCCTGATCGGGGCCGACTTCTTCATCGGCCGCAAGCCGCACGACGTATCGATCAAGGAAGCCGGGATCTGGACGGCCGTCTGGATCGCCCTGGCGGGTCTCTTCGGAGTCGGCCTGCTCATCTTCGGCGGCGGCCAGCCCGCCGGCGAGTTCTTCGCGGGCTTCATCACCGAGAAGTCCCTGAGCGTGGACAACCTCTTCGTCTTCATCCTGATCATGGCGAAGTTCGCGGTGCCCTCGCAGTACCAGCAACGAGTGCTCCTCATCGGTGTCCTCATAGCCCTGGTCCTCCGGGCCGTCTTCATCGCGGCGGGTGCCGCGATCATCGCCAACTTCGCCTGGGTCTTCTACATCTTCGGCGCCTTCCTCATCTACACGGCCTGGAAGCTCATCCAGGAGGCCCGTGCCGACGAGGAGGACGAGGAGTTCGAGGAGAACAAGCTGCTCAAGGCGGCCGAGCGCCGCTTCGGCGTCGCCGACCGCTACCACGGCACCAAGCTGTGGATCGAGGAGAACGGCAAGCGCGTCATGACCCCGATGCTGGTCGTGATGCTCGCGATCGGCACCACCGACGTGCTCTTCGCACTCGACTCCATCCCGGCGATCTTCGGCCTGACCCAGGACCCGTACATCGTGTTCACGGCCAACGCGTTCGCCCTGATGGGTCTGCGACAGCTGTACTTCCTCCTCGGCGGTCTGCTGAGGAAGCTGGTCCACCTCTCCTACGGCCTGTCGGTCATCCTGGGCTTCATCGGCATCAAGCTGGTGCTGCACGCCCTGCACGAGTCCGGGGTCCACGTCCCAGAGATCAGCATCCCGGTCTCGCTCGGCGTGATCTGCTCCGTCCTGATCGTCACCACGATCACCAGCCTGCGAGCCTCCAAGAAGCAGGCCGAGGCGGAGGCCGCGGAGAGCAAGAGCGACGACGCCCCGAAGGACAGCATCGAGGCCTGACCGGAAGCACCCGCTCCAGCACGGGCGGGAGCGACCACCGGGAGCGGCGGGCGGCGAGGAGCCGCCCGCCGCTCTCCGTTCGAGGCCATGGGCGGGGAGCCTGGGCCGGGTCTGCGGTGGCCGGCGGAACTCGTTGACCCGGTCCGCGTCACAGCGCATGCCGGGGCCGTCGCCCTCTGCGACGATCGCGTCATGATCACTCGCCCCAGGGAGTTCTTCACCCAGTGGACGGCCGTCACGCCCGTGGTCGCGGTCGTGCTGCTGGTCTTCACCTGGGGACGCGATCTGCCCGGGGCCGTCGTCGCCGTGCTGACGATCGTCCTCGCCGTCTCCGTCCTCGCCGCCGTGCACCACGCCGAGGTGGTCGCCCACCGGGTCGGCGAGCCCTTCGGGTCCCTGGTCCTCGCCGTCGCCGTCACGGTCATCGAGGTCGCGCTCATCGTGACCCTGATGGCCGACGGCGGCGACAAGAGCGCGACCCTGGCCAGGGACACCGTCTTCGCGGCCGTGATGATCACCTGCAACGGTGTGGTCGGCCTCAGTCTCCTGGTCGCCTCCCTGCGGCACGGCACCGCGGTGTTCAACCCCGAGGGCACCGGCGCCGCCCTCGCGACCGTCGCGACCCTGGCCACGCTCAGTCTGGTGCTGCCGACGTTCACCACCAGCGCGCCCGGCCCCGAGTTCTCCACCGTGCAGCTGACCTTCGCGGCGCTCTCCTCACTCGTCCTCTACGGCCTGTTCATCGCGACCCTGACCGTGCGGCACCGCGACTACTTCCTGCCGATCACCCGGCAGGGCGAGGTGATCACCGTCGAGAACCACGCCCACGGACCGTCCGCCCGCACCGCACTGATCAGCCTGGTGCTGCTCGCTCTGGCCCTGATCGGCGTGGTCGGCCTGGCCAAAGGGGTGTCGCCCACCATCGAGGACGGGGTGGAGGCCGCCGGGCTGCACCACGCCGTCGTCGGCGTCGTCATCGCCCTGCTCGTACTGCTCCCCGAGACCATCGCCGCGTTGCGCTCCGCGCGCCGCGACCGGGTGCAGACCAGCCTGAACCTCGCCCTCGGTTCGGCCATGGCCAGCATCGGCCTGACCATCCCGGCCGTCGCCCTGGCCTCCCTGTGGCTCTCCGGACCGCTGGTCCTCGGGCTCGGAGCGGTCCACATGGTACTGCTCGCCCTGACCGTGGTGGTGGCCTCGCTGACGGTCGTCCCGGGCCGTGCCACGCCCTTGCAGGGAGGCGTCCATCTCGTGCTGTTCGCGGCGTACCTGGAGCTCGCGATCAGTCCCTAGTGATCTGAGTCGGAGATTCGTCGGCAGTATGCGGCGACTTTGTCGAGGATCTCGTCGGCAGTCTTCGTCCAGACGAACGGTCTGGGGTGGTCG
>NZ_JAGMUF010000055.1:0-25436 GCF_019049125.1 Streptomyces sp. AC602_WCS936
GAACACCCCCGAAACCCCCCGCGACCTCGTCGGCATCGGCATCGGCCCCTTCAACCTCTCCCTCGCCGCCCTCGCCGACCCCCTCACCGACCTCGACACCGTCTTCTACGACCAGCGCCCCGCCTTCCACTGGCATCCCGGCCTCCTCATCGACGGCGCCCGCATCCAAGTCCCCTTCCTCGCCGACCTCGTCACCCTCGCCGACCCCGCCAGCCCCTGGACCTTCCTCAACCACCTCAAGAACCGCGAACGCCTCTTCCCCTTCTACTTCGCCGAACGCTTCCACATCCAACGAGCCGAATACGACGCCTACTGCCGCTGGGTCGCCGACCACCTCCCCACCCTCCACTTCCACCACCAGGTCGACGCCGTCCGCTGGAACCCCGAACGACGCCTCTTCGAAGTCGACTACACCCAACTCGGCACCGACGGCGAAGCCGAAGCCCTCGGCCGCACCCACACCCGCAACGTCGTCCTCGGCGTCGGCACCGAACCCCACGTCCCCGACCCGCTCAGACCTCTCGTCGACACCCCCGGCGTCCCCGTCCTCCACGCCGCCGACTACCTACACCACCGCGACACCCTCCTCACCGCCGGCCACGTCACCGTCATCGGCACCGGCCAGTCAGGCGCCGAGATCTTCCTCGACCTCCTCCGCCACCGCCCCGCCGGCCGCGAACAACTCCACTGGCTCGGCCGCACCGAAGCCTTCGCCCCCATGGAGTACTCCAAACTCGGCCTCGAACACTTCACCCCCGACTACACCCGCTACTTCCACGCCCTGACCGAACCCGTCCGCGACCGCCTCGTCGCCTCCCAATGGCAACTCCACAAAGGCATCGACGCCGACACCACCGCCGCCATCCACGACGAGCTCTACCGCCGCACCCTCGACGACGGCTGGCCCGACACCGTCCTCACCCCCGGCGTCCACGTCCGCACCGCCGGCCGCATCGCCACCACCAAAATCGAACTCCACCTCGAACACGACCAGCAGAAAACCCGCACCCGCCTCACCACCGACGCCGTCGTCCTCGCCACCGGCTACCGCCAACGCCCCCTCAGCCGCATCCTCGCCGGACTCGACCCCTACATGCGACGCGACAGCCACGAACGCCCCCGCATCGACGAACGCTTCCGCCTCCGCCTCGACCCCTCAGTCACCGGCCACGTCTACGTCCAGAACGCCGAAACCCACACCCACGGCGTCGGCACACCCGACCTCGGCCTCGCCGCCTGGCGCAGCGCCACCATCCTCAACGACCTCACCGGCCGCGACCCCTACCCCCTCCCGAGCCGCACCGCCTTCACCACCTTCGGCCTGGAAAACGCACAGCCCCAGATCCCCTCCGCACGAGACCACCGGGCACTCACCCCGCTGGTGGAAGGAATCTGAGGCCGCACCGCCCCCGGAAACGCCGGGCTCAGAACACCGGCGTACCGTCCCGCGTCAGCCGCCAGTCCACCGACGCGAAGTCCTTCGGATCCAGCACACCCTTCGCCGTCACCCACTCGGCGATCCGCGTCCGGATCTCCGTCGACTCCGACCACAACTCCCGGGCCGACGCCACATGCGGGAACGCACCGCCACCATTGGCCCGGTAGTTGTTCACCGCCAGCACGAACCGCGCGTCATCCGCCAGCGGCGCACCCCCGTACGCGAGATTCCTGATCCGCGAACCGGGTGCCTGCGCGACATCGATCTCGTACGTCAGCCCCGACACGTAGTCGTAGTTGTAGTCCGGACGACCGTTCGCGTTCGTCAGCTTCGCCACGTCCACCGGCGCACCGGCCGCCGTCCGGACGTAGTACTCCGCCGAATACTCCAGGTACGCCCGCAACTGGGCGCCCGTCATCAACTTCGCCACCAGCGTGTTGTCGTACACGTACAGACTCGACAGATCCCGGATCGTCACCTCACCGGCCGGGATCTCGGAAGTCCGAGAGAACGGCGAAGCCTGCGCCAGCACCGGCAGCGACGCATACTCCGTACCCGCCAGCGCCTCCCTGACCACGTCCTCCTGCACCTTGGTGATCAGATCGATGATCGGCGCGTCCTTGTACCGCGCCTCCACCGTCGTCAACGTCTCCGTCGCCGTACCGACCACCTGATTGACGTACGCCACCACCTTCTCGTGCTCGTCCGTCAACAGCCTCGTGATCTCCGGATCGTCCTCGACCGTGGCCGAGTCCCGCAGCGACGCCCGCACCGACTCCACATGCCACCGGCCCCGCTCGAAGACCAGCTCGAAATCGAACAGAGTCAGCCGCTCGGCGTAACACAGCGGCTCCGACAGCACCACCGTCTTCCCGGTCTCCTCGTTCACGACCTTCAGCTCCGCGATCTCCTGGTGCGCGTGCCCCACCAGAATCGCGTCGATCCCCGGCACCAGCCGTGCCACGTTCGCCGCCGCGTTCTCCACGTACGGAAGCTGATCACCGTACGACGACGTGCCCGACGACCCGGAGTGCGCCGACACCACCACCACGTCCGCACCCATCGAACGCAGCTTCGGCACCCACTTGGCCGCCTGCTCCTCAAGACCCGGGAACGCCAGCCTCCCCTGCACGTACGCCTTGTCCCAGATCGCGATACCCGGATTCGTCAACCCCAGCACCGCCACCTTCACCGGCGGCGCGCCCTTCACGCGGAACGTCTTCATGAAGTACGGCGGGAAAGCCGGCCGCAGCGTCTTCGCGTCCACCGCGTTCGCACCCAGCAGCGGGAAATCGCACTGCTCCTCGAACTTGCGCAGCGTCTCGATGCCGTAGTTGAACTCGTGATTCCCGAGCGCCACCGCGTCGTACCCGATCGCGTTCATCGCCTGCGCCATCGGATGCACCGGACCACCCTTGGCGGTGATCGGATCGACCTTGGCGTAGTAGTACGTCAGCGGGGTGCCCTGGATGGTGTCGCCCGCGTCCAGCAGCAGCGTGTTGCGGCGGCCCTTCTCCTCCCGGACCTGGTTCACCAGCGTCGAGACGCGGGCCAGGCCCTGGGCGTTGCCCGCCGAGTCGGCGTACTCGGCGTCCTTGAAGTAGTCCCAGTTGAAGACGTGCCCGTGCAGGTCGGTGGTGCCGAGGACGGTCAGCGCGTACCGCTTGGGCTTGCGGCGCCCCTTGTGGCCGTGGGGCTTGCCGACCGGGGCCGCCTCGGCCGCCGGAGCCGCCACCGCGCCGGCCAGCGCGACACCCGCCCCCGTCACTGCGGACCTGCTCAGGAACTTCCGGCGGTTCAACGGCATGGCTGGCTCTCCTCGGTTCAGTGACCCGTGCACGACATCGGCAACGCGCGTAGATTCTGTCCTGAACATGCCCCCTGTCAAGGGGTGACGGCCAGGTCGCGTGCTCATCGGAGCGGGCGGCCGCACAATTCAACACTTGTCAATAACCCTTTACTCAAAGGTTGTTGAGTGGTCATGCGTGGCCAATTCGCTACCCGGCAGTAAGTCATAGGCTCGACACATGCGCCGAGCAAAGATCGTTTGTACCCTGGGGCCCGCCACCGACTCGTACGACCAGATCAAAGCCCTGGTCGACGCCGGAATGGACATCGCCCGCTTCAATTTCAGCCACGGCACCCACGCCGAACACGAAGAGCGCTACCGCCGTGTCCGAAAAGCGGCCGACGAGACCGGCCGCAGCGTCGGCGCCCTCGCCGACCTTCAGGGCCCGAAGATCAGGCTCGGCCACTTCACCGAAGGACCCGTACTCCTTGAACGCGGCGACACCTTCACCATCACCGTCGAGGAGGGAGTGGAGGGCGACCGCCACACCTGCGGCACCACGTACGCCGGCCTCGCCGCCGACGTCACCCCCGGCGAACGCGTCCTCGTCGACGACGGCAAGGTCTGCCTGGAAGTCACCGACGTCGACGGCCCCCGCGTCCACACCAAGGTGATCGAAGGCGGCATGGTCTCCGACCACAAGGGCCTCAACCTCCCCGGCGTCGCCGTCTCCGTCCCCGCCCTCTCCAAGAAGGACGAGGACGACCTCCGCTGGGCCCTCCGGGCCGGCTTCGACGTCATCGCGCTGTCCTTCGTCCGCAGCGGACGCGACGTCCTCGACGTCCACCGCATCATGGACGAAGAAGGCCGCCGCCTCCCCGTCATCGCCAAGGTCGAAAAACCCCAGGCCGTCGAGAACATCGACGACATCGTCGCCGCCTTCGACGGCATCATGGTCGCCCGCGGCGACCTCGGCGTCGAAATGCCACTGGAACAGGTCCCCATCGTCCAAAAGCGCGCGATCAAGCTGGCGAAACGCAACGCCAAGCCGGTCATCGTCGCCACCCAGATGCTCGACTCCATGATCGACAACGCCCGCCCCACCCGCGCCGAAGCCTCCGACGTCGCCAACGCCGTCATCGACGGCACCGACGCGGTGATGCTCTCCGGCGAAACCAGCGTCGGCAAACACGCCGTCGACACGGTCCGCACCATGGCGAAAATCGTCGAAGCGGCCGAGGAGGACATCCTCGCCAAGGGCCTGCCACCCCTCACCGACCGCAACAAGCCCCGCACCCAGGGCGGCGCGGTCGCCCGCGCGGCAGCGGAGATCGGCGACTTCCTCGACGCCAAGTTCCTCGTCGCCTTCACCCAGTCCGGCGACACCGTCCGCCGCCTCTCCCGCTACCGCTCACCCATCCCCCTGCTCGCCTTCACCCCCGAACCGGCGACCCGCTCCCAGCTCAGCCTGACCTGGGGCGTGGAGACCTTCCTCGGCCCCCACGCCGACTCCACGGACGCGATGGTCGACCAGGTGGACGAACTGCTCCTGCGCTACGGCCGCTGCGCGAAGGGCGACGTCGTGGTCATCACGGCTGGCTCACCGCCGGGGGTGTCGGGCACGACCAATCTGGTGCGGGTGCACCACATCGGGGAGGACGACAGTCCCAAGTAACTTCAGTACTTGGGGCCGACGTGGGCGTCCATGAGGGCTACGGAGGCTTTGCGGGCTACGGAGATGTTGAAGGGATCGCTGCCGCGCGCGAGGGTGGTCCACTCGACACCTACCTTGTCGAGGGTGTCGGTGAAGAGCTTCCTGATGTCGTCCGACTTATTAGTGAAGAAGTAGCGCGGGTATTCGTAGCGCTTGCGCACGCCGCTAACGAGTCGGGTCGTCCAGTTGGTGATACGGCATCCGTCGGAGTGGATGAGTCCGCGGATGAACTCCCATGGGTGGGCGTCGACGATCGTCTGCTGCCAGAGGGCGAGGGCGATTCGGCGGTCGTGCTTCTTGCCGGGGCCGTGTTGCGGGAAGAGGCAGGGCAGGTGCTTCGAGTAGACCTTGACGTATTGGCAGCCGGTCTTTCGGACACGGCAGACCGAGTTGTCAGGGAAGACAGTACGCATGGCCCGTTCGCAGTCGTCGATAAGACCGGGCCACGAGTCAGCACAGGCGATCATGAGGTTGGGCACGCGGTGCTGGGAGTAGTGGCTGACGTGGCCGTCGCCGAGGTAGAGGCCCAGCAGGTAGCTGTAGGCAGACTCGTCCAGTTCCCGGCCGTGGCACCTCGGACAACTTGGATCATGCTTGCCCGGGCATTCGCCGCGCTTGGCGCGGTCCAGGTGCTTCCAGTAGCCGATCGTGCCAATCGGGACGTTCAGTCTCCGAGCCACGTCCGCATTCTTGGCACCACCGCGCAGCAGGGTGAGAGCCTTCTGTCGTACATCAGTGCTGTGGAAGTTCACATGAGAACTGTCTGCTACGGGACATGTGCCCGGTGCAGCAAAAGCGGAGGTTCACAAGAACGTGAGCCTCCGCTTCGCTGGTGTGCCGGGTGCGGGATTCGAACCCGCACGCCCTTTCAGGCAATCGCTTTTGAGGCGATCATGTCTACCCTTCCATCAACCCGGCAACAGGGCTGATCGGAGTGTACCGGTTCCTAGTGCACAGCCGCAGCTAGGTACCCTGCTGGAAGCAGTGCCGCCTGCCCCGGAACAAGGAGCGCCCACGTGACCGCCCCCGAGTCGCCCCAGCCCGCCGACGTGAACGACGACGACAAGTCGCACGTGCCTCCGCTGACGACCCGTGTCGTCATCGCCGAGGACGAGGCGCTCATCCGGCTGGATCTCAAAGAGATGCTGGAGGAGGAGGGCTACTCCGTCGTAGGTGAGGCCGGTGACGGTGAGGAGGCCGTGGAACTGGCCCGTGAGCACAAGCCGGACCTGGTGATCCTGGACGTGAAGATGCCGAAGCTGGACGGCATCTCCGCGGCGGAGAAGATCGCCGAGGAGAGCATCGCGCCGGTGCTGATGCTGACGGCGTTCTCGCAGCGCGACCTGGTGGAGCGGGCGCGGGACGCCGGGGCGATGGCGTACCTCGTGAAGCCGTTCAGTAAGAGTGACGTGGTTCCGGCGATCGAGATGGCCGTCTCGCGTTTCACGGAGTTGAAGGCGCTGGAGAAGGAGGTCGCCGACCTCAGTCTGCGGTTGGAGACGCGGAAGCTGGTGGACCGGGCGAAGTCGGTGTTGCAGACGGAGTACGGGCTGACGGAGCCGGCGGCGTTCCGGTGGATTCAGAAGACGTCGATGGATCGGCGGATGTCGATGCAGCAGGTGGCGGAGGCGGTCATTCAGGACGCTGAGGAGAAGAAGGCGTCGAAGGGCTGACCGAGTGTGTGGTTGAGGCCCGCGTCCCCCGGAATGCGCCGTGTGGGGGCGCGGGTCTCAGCCGTGTCCGGGGACGGGTTCAGTCCTCGCCGAGGTAGGCCTTGCGGACGGATTCGTCGTGGAGGAGGTCTTGTCCGCTGCCGGAGAGGACGATGTTGCCGACTTCCATGACGTGGCCCTGGTCGGCCAGGGAGAGGGCGGCCTGGGCGTTCTGTTCGACGAGCAGGATGGTGGTGCCCTGGGATTTTAGTTCGGCGATGGTCTGCATGATCTTCTGCATCATGATCGGCGAGAGGCCCATGGAGGGTTCGTCGAGCATGAGGAGCTTGGGCTGGGACATGAGGGCGCGGCCCATGGCGAGCATTTGCTGTTCGCCGCCGGAGAGGGTGCCGGCGGCCTGCTTGCGGCGTTCGCCGAGGATGGGGAAGAGGTCGTAGGCGCGCTGGATGTCCTTCTCGATGCCGGGCCGGTCGTTGCGGAGGAAGGCGCCGAGGCGGAGGTTGTCCTCGATGGTCATGCGGGGGAAGATGTGCCGCCCCTCGGGGGAGTGGGCGAGCCCCAGGGAGACGATCTGGTGGGCGGGGACCTTCTTCAGCGACTTGCCGCCGAATTTGATCTGTCCGCCGACGGGCTTGAGGAGCCCGGAGAGGGTGCGCAGGGTGGTGGTCTTGCCGGCGCCGTTGGTGCCGATGAGGGTGACGACTTCGCCGGCGTCGACCTTGAAGGAGATGCCTTTGACGGCTTCGATCTTGCCGTAGGCGACGCGGAGGTCCTCGACCTCGAGGAGTGCGGTCATCGGTCGTTCTCCTTGCCGGCCGCGGTGTCCGTGGTGGTGTCGGCCTGGGCGTGGGCCTCGGCGGCTTCGACTTCGGCGGCTTCCGCGGCGCCGGGGTCGTTCTCGAGGGGTTCGCCGAGGTAGGCGGCGATGACGCGTTCGTCGCCCTGGACGGTGGCGCTGTCGCCTTCGACGAGTTTCTCGCCCTGGACGAGGACGGCGACGCGGTCGCAGAGGTTGAAGATGAAGCGCATGTCGTGCTCGATGACGAGGACGGCGATGCCCTTGTCGCGGATGGCGAAGACGAGTTCTTCGGTGGCCCGGGTCTCCTGGGGGTTCATGCCGGCGGTGGGCTCGTCGAGGAGCAGGAGGCCGGGTTCGCTGGCGAGGGCGCGGGCGATTTCGAGCTTGCGCTGTTCGCCGTAGGGGAGGTTGCGGGCGAGGTGGTCGGCCTTGTCGGCGAGGCCGACGAACTCGAGGAGTTCCATGGCGCGTTCGCGGGAGTTCGCTTCGGCCTTGTGGAAGCCGGGGCCGCGCAGGACGGCGGACCAGAAGCCCTCTTTGGTGCGGGTGTGGCGGCCGACGAGGACGTTTTCGAGGACCGTCATGTTGGCGAAGAGGCGGATGTTCTGGAAGGTGCGGGCGATGCCTGCGGCGGTGACCTTGAAGGATTTGGCCGGCAGGACGGTGCCCTTGTAGCGGACTTCGCCTTCGGTGGGGATGTAGAGGCCGGTGAGGCAGTTGAAGAAGGTGGTTTTGCCTGCGCCGTTGGGGCCGATGAGGCCGACGATTTCGCCGCTGTTGACGGTGAGGTCGACGTTGTTGACGGCGGTGAGGCCGCCGAAGCGCATGGTGACGCCGCGTGCGTCGAGGACGGTGGTGCCGGGGGCGGGTGTGCCCGGGGTGGTGTCCTTGGTGGTGGTGTCGGTGGTCATGTGGTCAGGCCCCTGTCTTGCTCAGGGTGGTGGGCGCGCCGGCTTCTTCGTGGAATTCCAGCTTGCGGCGGCGGTTGGCGACGAGGCCTTCGGGGCGGAAGCGCATGAGCAGGACGAGTGCGAGTCCGAAGGCGAAGAGCTGGTAGTCGTCGAGGAACTGGAGTTTGTTGGGGATGAGGAAGAGCAGTGCGGCGCCGATGAGGGGGCCGGCGATGGTGCCCATGCCGCCGAGGACGACCGCGGCGAGGAGGAAGGCGGAGTTGGGCGGTGTGGTGCCGGCGAAGAGGTACTGCTCGGGGGTGACGGTGTAGGTCACGTGGGCTTGGACGGTGCCGGCGAGGCCGGCGAGGGAGGCGCCGACGGCGAAGGCGATGAGTTTGACGCGGAAGCCGTTGATGCCCATGGCGAGGGCGGCGGTTTCGTCTTCGCGGATGGCGACCCAGGCGCGGCCGATGCGGGAGTCGCCGCTGCGTCGGAAGACGAGGACGACGACGGCCGTGATGATGAGCATCATGAAGAAGTAGTTGGCGAATCGGCCGATGGTGAAGCCGCCGATGTCGTGTGAGATCCCCATGTCGAAGCCGAGGACGTTGAGGTCGGGGATGGAGGAGATGCCGTTGGAGCCGTTGGTGACGTCGGGGCCTGAGGTGCCGTCGAGGTTGTTGGCGGTGATGCGGAAGATTTCGCCGAAGCCGAGGGTGACGATGGCGAGGTAGTCGCCGCGCAGTCGGAGGGTGGGGGCGCCGATGAGGACGCCGAAGACGAGTGAGGCTGCGGCGCCGACGAGTACGGCGGCCCAGAAGGGGAGGTGGAGGTCGAAGGGGGAGCTGGGGGAGCCGGAGACCATGGAGGCGGCGTAGGCGCCGACGCCGAGGAAGGCGACGTAGCCGAGGTCGAGGAGGCCTGCGAGGCCGACGACGATGTTGAGGCCGAGGGCGACGGTGGCGAAGATCAGGATGTAGACGCCGAGGGTGGCGTAGCGGTCGTCGGACTGGGTGAAGGGGAAGCAGGCGGCTGCGATGAAGGCGCCGCAGATGGTGATGGACTGGTGCCGGGCGGTGATTTCGGTGGCTTGGGCGATGAGGCCGGCGCGGTGGAGGGCGGTGAAGCCGAGGCCGGCGACGATGAGGAAGCCGATGAAGAGTTCGTCGTATTCGGTGCCGATGCCGTAGGTGAAGACGGTCAGGGCGACGGCGAGGATGCCGACGATGATGAGGATTTCGGCGTAGGAGGGCAGGGGGCGGACGGGGCGGGGGGTGCCGGTGGTGAAGGCGGCCCTGATGGTCTGCCAGTTCTGGGAGCTGGTGTGCTTGAACTGTTCCCAGCCGGTGTCGTCGGGGTCGAACGGGTCGGGTGCGGGGCGTTCGAAGGGGAGGGCGAGTGCGCCGAGGAGGGCGATGAGGGTGACGGCTGCGGCGATGTAGCCGCCGGGCTCCAGGTTGACGAGGCCGCCGAGTTGGGCGCTGATCGCGATGACGGTGTACCAGGTGGTCGCGAAGGCGGCGAGGGCGGCGAATTTGAGGGCGGCGTCGGCGCCGGCGGGGACCAGCCAGCGGAGTCCCTTGATGCCGTACGACGCGAGGCCGAGGAGGGCGGTGAGGGCGCCGGCGATGAGTACGAGGACTTGGAGGCCGCCCGGGTAGCCGTAGACGGTGAGGTCGCCGGGGAATTCGGCGGTCCAGGTCCAGGCGAGGAAGGTGGAGGCGACGGTGAGGGCGCCGCCGCCGGTGGCGAGGGCTCGTCCGATGTGCGGGGGTATACCGATGAGGCCGGTGGTGTCGCGGGCGGCGGACGCGTCGGTGGTCTTCGGTGCGGTGGTCTGTGTGGTCATCGGTGTCACGCCCTGTCCGCAACGCGTTCGCCGAGCAGGCCTTGTGGCCTGAACAGCAGTACGAGGATGAGGAGGATGAAGGCCCAGACGTCTGCCCAGGACTGGCTGCCGAACTGGTCGAGGCCGGGTACGTCGGCGATGTAGGCGGTGGCGAGGGTTTCGGCGACGCCGAGGACGAGGCCGCCGATCATGGCGCCGTAGATGTTGCCGATGCCGCCGAGGACTGCGGCGGTGAAGGCTTTGAGGCCGAGGATGAAGCCCATCTTGAAGTCGATCTGGCCGTATTCGAGGCCGTAGGCGACGCCTCCGACGGCGGCGAAGACGGCGCCCAGGGCGAACGCGATGACGATGATGCGGTCGGTGTTGACGCCCATGAGTTTGGCGGTGTCGGGGTCCTGGGCGGTGGCCTGCATGCCGCGTCCGGTGCGGGTCTTCATGACGAAGTAGGCGAGGATGCCCATGCTGATGGGGGCGGCGGTGAAGACGAAGATGTCGCCGGTCTGGAGGGTGACGTTGCCGATGTGGAAGGGGCCGCCGTCGATCTGGGGGAAGGTGCGGGCGGATTTGGCTTCGGGGTACCAGGCCCAGATCGCCTGCTGGAGGGCGAGGGAGAGGCCGATGGCGGTGATGAGGGGGGCGAGTCGGGGTGCGCCGCGTAGCGGGCGGTAGGCGAACCGTTCCGCCCCGACTGCGACGGTCACGGAGACGATGACGGCGCCGACGATCATGAGCGGCAGCGCGACCAGCATGGAGGTGCCGTCGGGCAGGATGTACACGTAGACCGTGAGTGCGCCGAAGGCGCCGGTCATGAAGATCTCGCCGTGGGCGAAGTTGATGAGCTGGACAATGCCGTAGACCATTGTGTAGCCGATGGCGACCAGCCCGTACATGGATCCCAGTAGCAGGCCGTTGACCAGCTGCTGCGGCAGTTCGTTCACCGCATGTCCTCCGAGACTTTCGGACGTTCGACGGATGTGGCCGGATGCGTGAGCGCGCGGGGCGCCAGTGGAACAGCGCCCCGCGCGGCTCTTCGGTGGTGCGGGCGTCGTGCCGGTCGGTCAGCCGGTGTAGGTGCCGGACTTGACGGGGCTCCAGGTGCCGTTCTTGACGGCGTAGACGGTGAGCTGCTTGTTGGTGGTGTCACCGAATTCGTCGAAGGAGACCTTGCCGGTCACACCGTCGAAGGAGACGTTCTGCATGGCCTGCATGACCTTGGTGCGGGCGTCGTCGGGGAGCTTGCCGTCGTTCTTCTCCACGACCGTCTTGACGGCTTCGATGATCGCCCAGGCGGAGTCGTAGGAGTAGCCGCCGTAGGCCTCGAAGGGCTCCTTGTAGCCGGCTTCCTTGTAATTGGCGACGAATTCCTTGGCGGACGGGAGGTCTTCGACGGGGGCGCCGACGGAGGTGGCGAGGTCGCCCACGCCGGAGGCGCCGGCGAGCTTGATGAAGTCGGCGCTCTTGATGCCGTCGCCGCCGACCAGGGGAATCTTGGCGCCGGTGGCCTTGATCTGCTTGCTGAGCGGGCCGGCCTGCGGGTATTCGCCGCCGTAGTAGACGACGTCGGCGCCGGAGTTCTCGACCTTGGTGGCGACCGCGGAGTAGTCCTTGGTGTCCGGGTTGATGTGTTCGGTGCCGACGACCTGGCCGCCGAGTTTCTTGAACTCGTCGGTGAAGGTCGCGGCGAGGCCGGCGCCGTAGGTCTTCTTGTCGTCGATGACGAAGACCTTCTTCTTCTTGAAGTCGTTGTAGACGTACTGCGCGGCGAACGGGCCCTGGATGGCGTCGGTGGTGGCGGTGCGGAAGTACGAGTCGTACTGTCGTTCCTTCTTGGTGCGCCAGTCCGGGCCCTGGGTGAGGGAGGGGCCGGTGTTGGCCGGGGACACCTGCACCATTTTGGCGGTGTCGAAGACCTTCTGCATGGATTCGCCGACGGAGGAGTTCAGGGGGCCGACGACGCCGAGGACCTCGTCGTTGGCGACGAACTGGGTGGCGTTCTGCTGGCCGACGGAGGGCTGGGCCTGGTCGTCGAGGGCTTCGACCTTGAAGGTGATGCCGTCGACGTACTTCTCCTCGTTGGCGGTCTTCGCGGCGAGGTCGGCGGAGTTCTTGATGCCGAGGCCCATTGCGGACAGGTCGCCGGTCAGCGGGGCGTCGACGCCGATGACGACGGTGGTGCCACCACCGCTGCCGCCGTTGCCGGAGTCCGAGCCGCCGTCGTCGTCGCGCGAGCCGCAGGCGGTGAGGGTGAGCGCTCCCGCCGCCAGAGCGGCGGTGATGGCGATGAGCGAACGTTGACGCACGATCAGTCCTTTCCCTGGCGCAGCCGCGTCCCCGTGGAAGCGGCCGAGTCGAACGCTGGGCCGAAGTGACAATCCGACTGCGCGGTGACTGGCCGTGACTCTAAGCGTGTGTGGGGAACGTGGAGGAGGGTCTGACTCAGGCTGTGACGCTCTTGTTATGACACGGGGTAATGCAGAGCGGTACTGGCTGGGAAGAAGGGCGGAATTCAGGCCGATTCGCCCTGTCCGCATGATGAGAACCCGCAGGACTGATGGGGCGAGTTCAGGTGTCTGGGGCGTTTTGGTGATTACCTGGATTCGTAGCCGCAGGCGACCTGGAGGGCCTCGGAGAGGTCCTGTGCATAGCGTGATCCGAGGATGAAACTGTGGGTCTGGATTGCGCGCGTATTACGCAGCGTTACATCCAGGAAAGGGAATCCGAGGTTCCGGGGGGCTTTTTCGCATTCCGTCACCCTCAGCGTGACAATGATCTTGCGGGCCGAATGCGACTTTGTCTGGAAAGGTGCCGCGGGTGACGAAGTGATCGTCAGGCCCTCGTAGGGCTGGGCCAGGCGCGTCAGGGTGACGGGCGGGCCGGACCGCACGCTCAGCCGTACCGCGAAGCTCAAGGCGCCGGGATCGGCGCCGCCCGGGCCGGGCACCGCGTCCAGGTAGACGAGGTCCACCGCGTGGACCGGGTACGGCGGCGGAGGAGGGGCCGGCTGCCGCGGTCGGCTCGCGTACAGGTAGCCGCTGCCCGCCAGCACGCCGAGGATCGCGGCGGTGGCGAGGGCGGCCCGGCGGTGGTCGGCGTAGCGCCGGGCCAGGCGGCCACGCGGCCGGGCGGGTGGCCGCGGGGTGCCGGCGGCGTCCCGGGCGCGGGTGCCCTCGCCCGGCTCCACGGGGCCGGTGCCGGTCATTGCCAGGGGCCTTCGGTCGGGCCGCCGTCGCGGTACTGCTGGGTGCACCTGATCCGCGTCTGACGGTCGATCAGTGCCTTTGCGGCTCTGGTTCCTTGGGCGCGCTTCGTCGTCTGCGCGGCGTCCACGACCTCGCGCAGGATGCCGTACTGACGGTTGGACAGGCCCATCGACTGGTAGTCGCCGTAGGGGGTGGCGCCGTCGAGTATCCGGCGGGCCCAGTAACGGACGGCGGTCGTACACAACTCCGTGGGAGAGAGGGGTTGCCGAGCCGATGCCGATGGGGACGGGGGCAGTGGTGCGGTCGCTTGCGTGGCGGTGGCGGAAGGGGCCCCGGTGGTGCGGGAGTTGCCGCAAGCGGTGGCCAGGGCGCCGGCCGGCAGGCTCAGTGCCAGGGCGAGCAGGGCGGGAACGATCCGGAAGCGCGCCGTGCGCCGGGGCGCGAGCCCGGCGGACGTGATCCGCGCGGAGGTGAAGCGGAACCGCCGAGCCGTCGCCCCCGGCCGAGGGGCCTCTCCCCGTCCCATGCCCCGAAGTTAGGGCGCCGGGTGGCCGGGAGCAATGCCGTGGGCGCGGCGCGCCGACCGGGCGTGTACCGACCGGGCCGTGCGCCGCGCCGGGCTGCCGTGCCGCTCAGGCGGTCGCGCCCGCCTGCGCCCCGTCGCCCGGCTTCACGTCCCGCAGCAGGCAGGTCAGCCGGGCGGTGCACACGCGGCGGTCCTGCTCGTCGCTGATCACGATCTCGTACGTCGCCGTCGACCGGCCCCGGTGCACCGGTGTGGCCACCCCGGTGACCAGGCCGGAGCGGGCCCCGCGGTGGTGGGTGCAGTTCAGGTCGACGCCGACGGCGATCTTGGAGGCGCCGCCGTGCAGCATCGAGCCGACCGACCCGAGCGTCTCGGCCAGCACCGCCGAGGCGCCGCCGTGCAGCAGCCCGTACGGCTGGGTGTTGCCCTCGACCGGCATGGTGCCGACGACACGGTCGGCCGACGCCTCGAGGATCTGGACGCCCATGCGCGTCCCGAGGTGCCCGGCGGAGAAGAGTGCGGGCAGGTCGACGCCGAGCGTGGCGTACTCGTCGATGACCTCCTGCGGGAACTGCACCTGCTGCTGCTCGCCCATGGGCCCGGCTCCGTTTCGTCGCTCCGTCTGTCGGATCCGCCGGCCGGCCCCGTGGGAAGGGCCGTCGGCACGTCTGAGCAAACGCTCAGTCGGTCGCCGATTGTTCCAGACGGACGACGACGGACTTGCTGGCCGGGGTGTTGCTGGTGTCCGCGGTGGCGTCCAGGGGCACCAGGACGTTGGTCTCCGGGTAGTACGCCGCCGCGCAGCCCCGGGCCGTCGGGTAGTGCACGACGCGGAAGCCGGCCGCCCGCCGCTCCACCCCGTCCTTCCACTCGCTGACCAGGTCGACGTACGCGCCGTCCCGGACGCCGAGCCCCCGGGCGTCCTCCGGATTGACCAGGACGACCCGGCGGCCGTTCCTGATCCCCCGGTAGCGGTCGTCCAGGCCGTAGATCGTGGTGTTGTACTGGTCGTGCGAGCGCAGCGTCTGCAGCAGCAGCCGTCCCTCGGGCAGCTCAGGGTGCTCGACCGGTGCCGCGGTGAAGTTGGCCTTGCCGGTGGCCGTGGGGAAGCGGCGCTCGTCGCGCGGGGCGTGCGGCAGGGCGAAACCGCCGGGGCGGGCCACGCGCGCGTTGAAGTCCTCGAAGCCCGGGACCACGCGCCCGATGCGGTCGCGGATCGTCGCGTAATCCTTCTCGAACTCCTCCCAGGGCGTGGAACTGCTCTCGCCCAGCACCCGGCGGGCCAGCCGGCACACGATGGCCGGCTCGGACAGCAGGTGGGCGCTCGCGGGCTCCAGCCGGCCGCGGGAGGCGTGCACCATGCCCATGGAGTCCTCGACGGTGACGAACTGCTCGCCGCCGCCCTGGAGGTCCCGCTCGGTGCGGCCGAGTGTCGGCAGGATCAGGGCGCGCGCGCCCGTGACGGCGTGCGAGCGGTTCAGCTTGGTGGACACGTGCACGGTGAGCCGGGCCCGGCGCATCGCCGCCTCGGTGACCTCGGTGTCGGGGGAGGCGGAGGCGAAGTTGCCGCCCATGGCGAAGAAGACCTTGGCCTCGCCGTCGCGCATCGCGCGGATGGCCCGTACGACGTCGTAGCCGTGCTCGCGCGGCGGTGCGAAGCCGAACTCCCTCTCCAGGGCGTCCAGGAAGGCGGGCGCCGGGCGTTCGAAGATGCCCATGGTGCGGTCGCCCTGCACGTTGGAGTGGCCGCGGACCGGGCAGACGCCGGCGCCCGGACGGCCGATGTTGCCGCGCAGCAGGAGGAAGTTGACGACCTCGCGGATGGTGGGCACGGAGTGCTTGTGCTGGGTCAGGCCCATCGCCCAGCACACGATGGTGCGCTTCGAGGCGAGCACCATGCGCAGGGCTTCCTCGATCTCCGCGCGGGTGAGGCCGGTCGCCGCGAGCGTCGCCTCCCAGTCGGCGGCGCGGGCGGCCTCGGCGAACTCCTCGTAGCCGTGGGTGTGCTCGGCGACGAACGCCTCGTCGACCGCGCCGTCGGTGTCCAGGATCAGCTTGTTGAGGAGCCGGAACAGGGCCTGGTCGCCGCCGATGCGGATCTGCAGGAACAGGTCGGTGAGTGCGGCGCCCGCGGTGAGCCCCTTGGGGGTCTGCGGGTTCTTGAAGCGCTCCAGGCCCGCCTCGGGCAGCGGGTTGACGCTGATGATCTTCGCACCGTTGGCCTTGGCCTTCTCCAGGGCGGAGAGCATGCGCGGGTGGTTGGTGCCCGGGTTCTGGCCGGCCACGATGATCAGGTCCGACTTGTAGAGGTCCTCCAGCAGGACGCTGCCCTTGCCGACGCCGATGGTCTCGGACAGGGCCGAGCCGGACGACTCGTGGCACATGTTGGAGCAGTCGGGCAGGTTGTTGGTGCCGAGCTCGCGCGCGAAGAGCTGGTAGAGGAACGCCGCCTCGTTGCTGGTGCGGCCGGAGGTGTAGAAGACCGCCTCGTCGGGCGAGTCCAGGGCGGCGATCTCCTCCGCGACGATGTCGAAGGCGCGCTCCCAGCTCACCGGCTCGTAGCGCTCGCCGCCCTCCGGGAGGTACACCGGGTGCGTGAGCCGTCCCTGCTGGCCCAGCCAGTAGCCGCTGCGGGTGGCGAGGTCGGCCACGGGATGCGCGGCGAAGAACTCCGGGGTGACCCGGCGCAGGGTGGCCTCCTCGGCCACGGCCTTCGCGCCGTTCTCGCAGAACTCCGCCTTGTGCCGGTGGTCCGGCTCCGGCCAGGCGCAGCCCGGGCAGTCGAAGCCGTCCTTCTGGTTGACGCTCAGCAGCGTCAGCGCGGTCCGCTTCACGCCCATCTGCCGCTGCGCGATCCGCAGGGTGTGGCCGATGGCCGGGATGCCCGCCGCCGCGTGCTGTGGCTCGGTGACCTGCGGGGCGTCCTGGACCGGATCACCCGTGGGCGGCTTGGTGGCCATCGCGCGCTCCTTCGCTTACGCGTGTGAGGTACGTCTCCGATCCTCGCACGTCCCTGTGACAGTGCAGGAGGCCGGGCGGGCCGGGATGCGGAAGCGGTGATCGTGGCGGCGGACGGCGGCCGGTCCATGTCGGCGGCGAGCGCGGGGCCGAGTGTCAGTGGTCCGTGGCAGGATCGGGGACGTGGCAGAGACAGCAGCGAAGAAGACCGACAGCACCTCCGGCGGCGGCCGTCCGCGCCTGATGCTCATGGACGGGCACTCACTGGCCTACCGCGCGTTCTTCGCGCTGCCCGCGGAGAATTTCACGACCGCGACGGGCCAGCCGACCAACGCGATCTACGGCTTCGCGTCGATGCTGGCCAACACGTTGCGTGACGAGGCGCCGACGCACTTCGCGGTGGCGTTCGACGTCTCCCGCAAGACCTGGCGGTCCCAGGAGTTCACCGAGTACAAGGCGAACCGCTCCAAGACGCCGGACGAGTTCAAGGGGCAGGTCGAGCTGATCGGCGAGCTGCTCGACGCCATGCACGTGCAGCGCTTCGCCGTCGAGGGCTTCGAGGCCGACGACGTCATCGCCACGCTCGCCACGCAGGCCGAGGCCGAGGGCTTCGACGTCCTGATCGTCACCGGCGACCGGGACTCCTTCCAGCTGGTCAGCGAGCACACCACGGTGCTGTACCCGACCAAGGGCGTCTCCGAGCTGACCCGTTTCACGCCGGAGAAGGTCTTCGAGAAGTACGGGCTGACCCCCGCCCAGTACCCCGACTTCGCGGCCCTGCGCGGCGACCCGTCCGACAACCTGCCGGGCATCCCGGGCGTCGGTGAGAAGACCGCCGCGAAGTGGATCAACCAGTTCGGGTCCTTCGCCGACCTGGTCGAGCGCGTCGAGGAGGTCAAGGGCAAGGCGGGCCAGAATCTCCGCGACCACCTGGAGTCCGTCAAGCTCAACCGCCGGCTCACCGAGCTGGAGCGCCGGGTCGAGCTGCCGAAGACGGTCACCGACCTGGAGCGCGCGGCGTACGACCGCAAGGGCGTCGCGGTGATCCTGGACACCCTGGAGATCCGCAACCCGTCCCTGCGCGAGCGGCTGTACGCCGTAGACCCGGGCGCCGAGGAGGCCGAGGCGACCCCGGTCGTGGCGGACGGTGTGGAGCTGGACGGCACCGTGCTGGGCACCGGCGAGGTGGCCGGCTGGCTCGCCGGGCACGGCACGCAGCCACTCGGCGTCGCCACGGTCGACACCTGGGCGCTGGGCACCGGCTCCGTCGCCGAGGTCGCGCTCGCCGCGGCCGACGGGAAGGCCGCCTGGTTCGACCCGGCCGAGCTGGACGAGGCCGACGAGGCGGCGTTCGCGGCCTGGCTGTCCGACCCGGACCGGCCCAAGGTCTTCCACAACGCCAAGGGCGCGATGCGCGTCTTCGCCGAGCACGGCTGGTGCGTCGCCGGCGTCGGCATGGACACCGCGCTCGCCGCCTACCTGGTCAAGCCGGGCCGCCGCTCCTTCGACCTGGACGCGCTCTCCCTGGAGTACCTGCACCGCGAGCTCGCGCCCGCCGCCGCGGCCGACGGCCAGCTCGCCTTCGGCGCGGACGACGGCGCCGAGGCCGAGGCGCTGATGGTGCAGGCCCGCGCGATCCTCGACCTGGGCGAGGCCTTCGAGGGCCGCCTGGCGGACGTCGGCGCCGCCGACCTGCTGCGGGACGTGGAGCTGCCCACGTCCGCGCTGCTGGCCCGCATGGAGCGGCACGGCATCGCGGCCGACCGGGAGCACCTCCAGGCCATGGAGCAGATGTTCGCCGGCGCCGTGCAGCAGGCGGTGAAGGAGGCGCACGCGGCGGCCGGGCACGAGTTCAACCTCGGCTCGCCCAAGCAGCTCCAGGAAGTCCTCTTCGGCGAGCTGAACCTGCCGAAGACGAAGAAGACCAAGACCGGCTACACCACGGACGCGGACGCCCTGGCGTGGCTCGCGGCACAGACCGAGAACGAACTGCCGGTCATCATGCTCCGCCACCGCGAGCAGGCCAAGCTGCGGGTCACGGTCGAGGGCCTGATCAAGACGATCGCCGGCGACGGCCGCATCCACACCACGTTCAACCAGACGGTCGCCGCGACCGGCCGCCTCTCCTCCACGGACCCGAACCTGCAGAACATCCCGGTCCGCACCGACGAGGGCCGGGCGATCCGCCGCGGCTTCGTCGTCGGCGAGGGCTTCGAGTCGCTGATGACGGCCGACTACAGCCAGATCGAGCTGCGCGTGATGGCGCACCTCTCCGAGGACGCGGGCCTGATCGAGGCCTTCACCTCCGGCGAGGACCTGCACACCACCGCCGCCGCGCAGGTCTTCTCCGTCGAGCAGTCCGCGGTCGACGCGGAGATGCGCCGCAAGATCAAGGCCATGTCGTACGGACTGGCGTACGGTCTGTCGGCCTTCGGCCTCTCCCAGCAGCTGAACATCGAGGCGGCCGAGGCCCGCGGGCTGATGGACGCGTACTTCGAGCGGTTCGGCGGCGTACGGGACTACCTGCGCCGGGTCGTCGACGAGGCACGGGCGACTGGCTACACGGCGACACTCTTCGGCCGCCGCCGCTACCTGCCCGACCTCAACAGCGACAACCGCCAGCGCCGCGAGGCGGCCGAACGCATGGCGCTGAACGCGCCGATCCAGGGCACGGCCGCCGACATCGTCAAGATCGCCATGCTCAATGTGGACAAGGCGCTGCGCGAGGCCGGTCTCACCTCCCGCATGCTGCTCCAGGTCCACGACGAAATCGTCCTGGAGATCGCCCCCGGCGAGCGCGCGGCGGCGGAGGAACTCGTCCGCCGCGAAATGGCGAACGCCGTGCAGCTCAGGGTTCCCCTGGGCGTTTCGGTGGGCGTCGGGCCGGACTGGGAGTCGGCGGCGCACTAGCGTGCGCCGGTCGCCGGGGCACGGCGGACGGACGGCGGGAGGGTGGTCGGCGTGCCCCGGCGACCGACGACCGGTGGAAGGGCGATCGGCGGACGGGGTCGGTCGGCAGGAGGCGGGGGAGCGCTGCGGGGCTGCGTGCTCGCGGCGGATTCCTCCGGCTCACCGTCCACGCCGCTGACATCGCCCTCGCCAAAGCCCGGCGACCGTTTCCGGCCGCCGTCGCCGGCCGGGCCCGGCACGTACACCGACGTCCTTTGCCCGGGAGGGAACGCCGTTCACCGGCGCCCTCCGTGCCCGGCACATACGCAGTCGCCCACCGGCCGGGTGGGAAGCACCGCCGTTCGTCCCGCCCTGCACGTACGCCGACGCTTGCCGTCCGGGAGGGAACGCCGTTCACCGGTGCCCTCCGCGCCCGGCACATACGCAGTCGCCCACCGGTCGGGTGGGAAACACCGCCGTTCGGCCCGCCCTGCACGTACGCCGACGCTCCCCGTCCGGACGGAAACGCCGTTCACCGGTGCCCTCCGCGCCCGGCACATACGCAGTCGCCCACCGACCCGGAGGGCAACGCCCCCTGCTCGCCCCGCCCGCCCGGCAGGGCCCGTCACTCAGGTGGCCCCCGCGAAAGCGCCCCCCGACCCCGACTCCCGTGAGGATGCGGGCATGGGTATACGCATGCTCCACCACCGGACCACACCGGGACGGGCAAGCACAGACCGACCCGCCCGCGTGCCACTCCTGCCGGTCCCGGTCTTCGCACCGGGCGCAAGTACCGGCCGCACCCCCACCACCCTCACGACGGCCCTGCGCCGCACCACGGCAGACCTCCGCCGCGGACTCCTCCACCGGGACCAGGCCGCCGCGGCCCCGGGCGAGACGCCCGCCTGGCGCCTGTGGGCCGACCTGGCCCGCGGCTACCTGGCGCTCGCCATCACCTTGCTGCCGCGCACCCGGCCCGCGCGCACCTTCACCGTGTTCGTGGCGAGCACCGACACGCTCAGGACGCGACCCGGCGGTCCGGTTCCGTACCGGCGCCTGCCGGGACGGCGGGGACCGGGGCCGGACGCCACACCCTGACCGCCACGGCGTACAGCAGCAGCCCCGGGACGAGCCCCGCGCCCGCCCCGAAGCACACCGTCGGGATCAGCTCCCAGGGCTTCGCGACGTCGCCCCAGTAGTCCCACCACCGGGTGGCCCGCCGCACCGCCCCGGCCACCGCACAACCGACGAGCACCGCCCCGGCCCACCACCGGTCCCGCACCAGGAGCGCCGGAACGTGGGACGCCCCGGTCCGGGGCGCCCGGCGCAGCGCCCGCGCCAGGAACACGGCGAGCACGACGGCCGCCACGGCGGAACCCCCGTACTGGAGGTACCAGTACAGCGGGGAGCCCGCGATCTCCCGGCCGAGGACGGGGAACACCTTCATCCCCCACCGGTCGAGGTGCGTGAACGCGTCCCACACCACGTGGGTCGACGCTCCCAGCACCGCCGACACGTACCACCACAGAAGCAGCGACGGCCCCACACGCGCGCGCGGAGCCCCGCACCGCAACAGGGTAGCGACCCGCCCCTGCCGGGACGGCGGCAGCAGGGCCACCAGCGGCTCCCGCACGACCAGCCACAACCCCACCAGCGCCCAGGCGATGAGCACATCGAGCGTGAAGACACCCGGGAAGGAGTGCGTGACGTCCCCGAACTCCATCGCCCCGGACAGGAAACTCGCCGCGTAGTAGGTCATGTCGGGCGCAAACGATCCCGCCACCAGTACGGCCGGCACCAGCCGCCCCCGTCCGGTCCCGTCACCCCGCAGCGCGGGCAGGACGGCGGCGGCGTGACTGAGGGTGAACGGCAACGAAACTCCTCTTATGGCCAACTGGTGAATATCGGGCACGAACGGGTCCCCGTGCAAAGCAAGTTGTCGTAGGGTCGCCTGCGGCACCGTGCTGATCGAACAGACGAGCACCGCGCAGGGAAAGTTGCGGCGCAACCTCCGACGCGCACCGCTCGTCGCAACAGGACGGGTACGACGAGCGAGTACGACAGCCGAAGACGGACGGACGCGCGGGCGTCCACGGGAGGGGTTCACTCTATGGCGGCGCATTTCGACAGGAGGCTCCGCAAGGCGGCGGTCACCACCACCGTTGCGGCGGTCGCGGTCGCGGCCCTGTCCGCGTCCCAGGCTCCCAACGTGACGACCGACGCCAACGGCAGACAGACCACCTCCGACAACGTGCCGGCCTCCGACACGCCCGCCGAGGAGAGCGCGACCGGCAACTCGCCGTACTACACGGACCTGCCGCCGCTGAACAGCCCGAGCCCCGCGCCGACCATCGGCACCCCCGCGTCCCGGACACCGTCCGAGGCGGGCATCCCCGCCACTGTCCTCGACGCCTACAAGAAGGCCGAGTCGGCGCTGCGCCGGTCCAAGCCCGGCTGCAACCTGCCCTGGCAACTCCTCGCCGCCATCGGCAAGGTGGAGTCGGGCCAGGCCCGTGGCGGCCGCGTCACCGCCGACGGCACCACGACCAGTCCGATCATCGGCCCGCAGCTCGACGGCAACGGCTTCGCGCTCATCAAGGACACCGACAACGGCGTCTACGACGGCAACAGCGCCTACGACAACGCCGTCGGCCCCATGCAGTTCATCCCCTCCACCTGGGCCTGGGCGGCCCGCGACGGCAACGGTGACGGCAAGGAAGACCCCAACAACATCTACGACGCCGCGCTCGCCGCCGGACACTACCTGTGCCGCAACGGCTGGGACCTGTCCGACCAGGCGGACCTCGACCGCGCGATCCTCAGCTACAACAACTCGCAGGACTACCTGCACACGGTCCTGTCGTGGCTGGAGCACTACCGCAAGGGCACCCACGAGATCCCGGACGGCACCGGGGCCCTGCCCGGGAACCGCAGCGACGCCGGCGCGGCGAGCCGTCCCGACCCGTCGCCCAGTGGCACGGGCCCGAGCACGCGCCCCACGACCCCGGGCACGCCGTCGCCCAGCCCGGACAAGCCGGGCGGTTCCACCGGTTCCGGCAAGCCGACGAACCCCACCAACCCAACGAACCCTACGAACCCCACCAACCCAACGAACCCTACGAATCCGACAGACCCCGGCACCGGCTCCCCGGACCCGACCGACCCCGAGACCCCGCCCGACAACCAGACCCCCACCGACACGGTGCACCACCTGGAGAACGCCGGCACCACCGGGCTCACCGCCATCGCCGGCGACACCTTCGCCAAGAAGATCAGCACCCGCGCCGAGACCAGGGCCGGAAAGACCGTCGGCAAGGTACGGATCCGCTTCACCGTCCTGGGTGACACGGACGCCACCTTCACCGGCGGTGAGAAGGTGGCCGTGGCCATCACGGACGCCTCCGGCGTGGCGGTCGCACCCGCGCTGGTGGCGGGCGAGAAGACCGGTGCCTTCACCGTGCGGGCCGCCGTCGTCGGCCGGATCGTCCCCGGCGTCGACTACGAGGCGACCGTCACCGAGCGTGTCGCCGACGCCCTCGCGCGCACCGACGCGACCGACCTGACGTGCACGCCCGGCGGTGAGTTCGCGGACCGGGTCGAGGTCAAGGCCACGCACAAGGGCGCCGCCGCGGACAAGGTCGCCGTCACCGCCACGCTCATCAAGTCGGTGCTCGACCCGGCCGAGAACGACAAGGGTCCCTACTTCAAGGACGCCGACGGCAAGGCCGTCCGCACCCTGACCGGCCTGAAGACCGACGCCAAGGGCCTGCTGACGCTGCCGAAGCTGTACGCGGACGACACCGACGGCACGTACGTGCTGCGCCTGACCACCGCGGGCGGCGCCACGCTCGACGTCCAGCTGAAGGTGGCCGAGGCGAAGCCGACGCCGAGCCCGTCGCCCGAGTCGCCCGACGCCTCGCCCAGCCCCTCCACCGAGCCGTCGACCGAGCCGGACGCGTAGGCGCGCGGCTCCCGCGCGAACGAACCGAGGGGCGCCCTCCGCTTCGGCGGGGGCGCCCCTCGGGCACGTCGTCGTCCGCTCACTTCCCGAGCCGGGCCTTGGTGTGCCGGGTCGGCTCCGCCGTGGCAGGGTCCTCGGGCCACGGATGCTTCGGATAGCGGCCGCGCAGCTCCGCCCGTACGCCGTTGTAGCCGTCCTTCCAGAAGGAGGCCAGGTCGGCGGTGACCGCGGCCGGGCGGCCGGCGGGGGAGAGGAGATGGACGAGGAGCGGCACCCCGGCGACCTCGGGCGAGTGCTGCAGCCCGAACATCTCCTGCAACTTCACCGCGAGGACCGGCTGCGCGGGGTCGCCGTAGTCGATCCGGATCCTGGACCCGCTGGGGACGGTGATCCGCTCCGGTGCCAGCTCGTCGAGCCTTGCCGCCTCGCCCGAGGCCCAGGGCAGCAGCCGCGCCAGTGCCTGCACGGCGTCGATCCGTGCCAGGTCGGCCCGCCGCCGGGCCCGGCTCAGCTCGGGCTCCAGCCACTCGTCCACGCGCGCGTGCAGCGCGTCGTCCGAGACGTCCGGCCAGGGATCGCCGAGCCGCCGCCGCAGAAAGGCGAGCCGCTGACGCAGCACCTCCGCGTCGGCCGGCCGGCGCAGCAAGCCGAGCCCCTCTCGCCGCAGCCCCTCCAGCAGCGCGTTCCGTACGAGGGAGGGGTCGGGGGCGGCGAGTGGCCGTGCCGTGAGCTCCACCGCCCCGAGCCGTTCGACCCGCCGGGCCACGACATCGCCGTCGGCCCAGTGGACCTCGTCCCGCTCCTCCAGCAGCGCCCCCGCCGCCAGCCGGGCCGTCGCCTCGTCGACGACCGCGCCGAGCTGTACGCGCGCGTGCCCCTTCCCCACGGGCCGGTCGGCCACGGCCACGGCGATCCATGGGGCCCCGCGCAACGCCGACGTCTCCGGCAGTTCGGCCCGGGTGCCGGACACCATGAGGTACGAACCGCCGTCCTTCCTGGCCACCCGTTCGGGGAAGGCGAGCGCCGTCACCAGCCCGGCGACACCGTCGTCGGTGACCTCCTGGACCAAGCCGGGGCCGGAGCCCCGCCCGGCGGCCCGCAGCCGTCGGACCTCGCTCCGCCACCGCGCCCCGTACGCGTCGCCCCCACGCCGAGCGGCGCGCAACGCGGCCACCAGATCGTCCCCGTACTCCCGCGGAGGCTCCTCACTGAGCAGGGCCACCACCTCGGCCACCGCCTCCGAACCGCGGGTACCCGGGCCGACGGGGTCGGACCCCTGACTGCCGGGGACGCGGGCGCCCGAGCCCGGGCCGACACGCGTACCCTCGCCCGACCCACGCGCGCCCGGGCCCCTCGCGTCCTCGGTGCCGGTACCGGTCCCTGCGCCGGTGCTCGTGCCCGTGGGGAGCCCGGTGCCGGTGCCCGCGTCAGTGCTCGTGCCGGTGTCTGCACCGGAGCGCGTGCCCGCGTCGAGCCTCGTGCCGGAGCCCGAGCCCGTAACGGGACCCGTGCCGGTGCCTGCCCCGGAGCCCCTGCCGGTCCCTGTCCCCGTGCCGGTCCCTGTCCCCGTGCTGGTGCCTGTCCCTGTGCCCGAGCCTGTCCCCGTGCTGGTGCCTGCTCCTGTGTCCGAGCCCGCCCCGGTGCCTGCTCCTGTGCCCGAGCCCGCCCCCGTGCCGGTGCCTGTCCCTGTGCCCGAGCCCGCCCCCGTGCCGGTGCCTGTCCCTGTGCCCGAGCCCGCCCCCGTGCC
>NZ_JAGMUF010000056.1:0-16484 GCF_019049125.1 Streptomyces sp. AC602_WCS936
GCCCCCACCCCCACCACCCCGGCACTCCGTGCCACCGCCGTCGCCCGAGCCCCCGCCGCCCCGCTCACCCTCGTCAGCAGCGCCCCGGCGGCCCCCGCGCCCGCGCCCCACACCGCACCCAGCAGCAGTGCCGTACCGAGCTGCCCGCGCAGGTCGATGCCCGCGTCGAACGCGTCGATGCCGAGCACGGACAGTGAGGCGTCCACGGACACCTCCGTCAGCCAGGCCAGCAGCGGCAGCGCCAACGCGGTGGCGATGCCCAGCCGCACGGCACACCTTCCGGCGAAGGCCGGGGAACGCGTCTCATCGGGCGCCACGGGTGTCCGCGCAGCAGTCAGCACCCCGGCCACCAGCATCACCAGCGCCGCAGCCACCCCGAGCAGCCACACCCGCCCGTCCAGCTCCGCGAGCCTCCCGAGCGTCACCGGCTCCCGCCCGCCGGCGCCCAGCAACTCGTCCAGCGGATCAGGAAGCACCCGGACCAGTGCGCCCGTGGCCCGTCCCTCCCACGGCACGAACAGGCCGAGCGGAACGCCGAGCCAGACGCCGTTCGGCGCGCCCAGCAACGCGGCGCCGAAGATCCGCCGGGGGTGGTCGTCGCCGATCGCCGCGTAGGACGCGGCCGCCCAACCGGCCGCGACCGTCGTCAGCGCCACCGTGACCAGGGCGGACACGGCCGGGCGCACCACCCGGTGCACCGCCCCGCACCCGCGCGGCAGGGGAGTGCGGCGCGAGGCCAGCAGCGCGATCAGCAGGACCCCGACGCACCAGACCAGCCCGCCCAGCAGCGTCGGTCCCGTGTCGACGGAGAAGCCGACCGCAGCCTCGGCGTCGACCAGGTCGCCGATCCGGTCGGGGAGCAGCCCGCCGATGTCCCCGATGTCCCCGATGTCGCCCACATCGCCGAGCCCGGGAATCTCGATGCCCCCGGCACCGCGCTCCGGCAGGTCGTCCAGCCCCAGCGAACCGCCGTCGATCGTGACGACATCGTGACCCACCCAGGCCAGTCCGCCCAGCATCGCCACGAACAGGGCGACCACCGCGCCCGCGCGCGCCAGCAGTTCCGCGGGCGAGACCACAACTCCGGCCGCCCGCAGGGACCGTAGGAAGAAGAAGGACAGGAAGAGCCCACCGACCAGCCCCACGCCCAGTGGCGCGATCTCGATGGCCGTGTGCGCCTCGGCCCCTTCCAGGCCGAACGCGGACACATCGCCGGCCGGTGACACCGAACCACCCGCACCGAGCGCCACCACAGCCGCGGTCATGGGGCCCAGCGCGCCCGCCGCGTCCGCGCCCAGCAGGCGCAGACCGAGCGCCGCCGTGCCCGCCATCCCGATCAACGCCCAGCTCACGGAGGCGATCGCGGACATCAGTACGTCACCCCACGGCACCCTCGTGCCGTACCCCTCGGTCCCGACGCTCGTGGACGCGTTCATGGCAGACCCCCCGATCCGCGGCGCGACGGAGTTGCCGCGCATGTCCCCCTCGCGTGGAATACCACTCTCCGGGCAGGTTTCAACCCCGTCAACGAGATCGGCGGATGGGCGCCTACGCAAGTTTCACAAGGCCCGACTTTCGGTCAGGGGGCCGAGCCTGAAATAGTTCCCCCCGATGTTCGACATCCCTAGACTCCCCGCGACGGGGGTACATCGGGGGACAACTCAGTGGGGCTTGGAGTGCCGGAACTCGTACTGGAATCCAATGGACAGACCTGGACGCTCGATCCGTCCCGGTCATACGCGCTCGGACGCGATCCGCAGGGGGAACTTGTCTTTGACGACGCCAGGGTGTCCTGGCGTCACGCCACGATCAGCTTCAACGGCCGCAGTTGGGTCGTCGAGGACCACGGCAGCACCAACGGCACGTTCGTGCACGGGCAGCGCGTCCAGCACGTGGAGCTCGGCGCCGGCGCGGTGCTGAACCTGGGCAACGCCACCGACGGACCGCGCGTCAGCCTGACCGGCGCGCAGGCCCCGGTCGGCACGCCGCAGGGACAGCAGCAGCCGTACGCCGCGCAGGGCGCGAACGCCGGCTGGGCCCAGCAGGCGCCGGTCCAGGAGCCGCAGAAGCAGCAGGCCCCGCCGCAGCAGGTGCCGCAGCACGGGCAGCAGCCTCAGCAGCAGGCCGGCTGGCAGCACCAGCAGCAGCCGCCGCAGGCCGCGCCGCAGCAGGGCGCACCGCACTTCCCCCAGCAGCAGGGCTCCGGCGGCGCGGCGGGGGCGTCACCGGTCCACGGCGACCGCAGCCCGACCACGTTCCACCAGTTCTCGCTCGGCCGCGTGATGCGCATCGGCCGTGCCCTGGAGAACGAGCTGGTCGTCTCCGACCTCCAGGTCAGCCGCAATCACGCGGAGTTCCACTCGACGCCCGACGGGCGCATGGAGATCCGCGACCTGGGCTCGCACAACGGCACGTACGTCAACGGTCTGCCGATCGCCAAGGGCGGCTCCCAGCTGCTCGGCCCGACCGACATCGTGGGCGTCGGCCACTCGACGTTCCGGATCGTCGGCGACCGGCTCGAGGAGTTCGTCGACACCGGTGAGGTGTCCTTCTCCGCCCGCCACCTGACCGTCACGGTCGACGGCGGCAAGCAGATCCTCAAGGACGTCTCCTTCGGCGTGCCCGAGAAGTCGCTGATCGCGGTCATCGGCCCGTCCGGCTCCGGCAAGTCCACCCTGCTCAAGGCGCTCACCGGCTACCGGCCCGCCGACCAGGGCGAGGTCCTGTACGACAACCGGAACCTGTACAAGCAGTTCGCCGAGCTGCGTCAGCGCATCGGTCTGGTCCCGCAGGACGACATCCTGCACAAGGAGCTGACCGTCAAGAAGGCCCTCAAGTACGCGGCCAAGCTCCGCTTCCCGGCCGACACCACGGCCGCCGAGCGCGACGCCCGCATCGACGAGGTGCTCCGCGAGCTGAAGCTGGACATCCACAAGGACAAGAAGGTCACGTCCCTGTCCGGCGGCCAGCGCAAGCGCGTCTCCGTCGCCCTGGAGCTGCTCACCAAGCCGTCGCTGATCTTCCTGGACGAGCCGACCTCCGGCCTCGACCCGGGCATGGACCGCGATGTCATGCAGTTGCTGCGCGGCCTCGCGGACGACGGCCGCACCGTCCTCGTCGTCACCCACTCGGTGGCCGAGCTGGCGATCTGCGACAAGCTGCTGGTGATGGCGCCGGGCGGCTCGGTGGCCTACTTCGGCCCGCCCGAGGAGGCGCTGAACTTCTTCGGCTACGACACCTGGGCCGACGTCTTCTCCGCCTTCGAGAACTACCGTGACTACGACTGGGCGGGCCGCTGGAAGGGCTCGCAGCACTACCAGATGTACGCCGCGGACATCGACGCCGTCGCCCCGCAGTCCGTACAGGTCCCGGCGATGCAGGCGATGAAGCCGCCGAAGCCGCAGGGCTGGATGTCGCAGTTCGTCACGCTGGTGCGGCGCTACGTCTCGGTGATCGTCTCGGACAAGGGTTTCCTCGCCCTGATGGTGATCCTCCCCGCGGTGCTCGGCGCGGTGAGCCTCCTCATCGACGCCGACAAGGGCCTGCTGCCCAATCCGCCGAACGCGGCGGGCCGGATCATCCCGAACGGCACGGCGACCACGGTGCTGCTGATCCTCGCGGTCGGCGCCTGCTTCGCCGGCGCCGCGAACTCGGTCCGCGAGCTGATCAAGGAACGGGTGATCTACGAGCGGGAGCGGGCGACCGGCCTGTCCCGGTCGGCGTACCTGATGTCCAAGGTGTTCGTGCTCGGCATGATCACCGTGCTGCAGGGCCTGCTGGTCGGCGTCATCGGCTTCGCCTCCCGGGAGATCCCCGAGGAGGGCCTCGTTCTCGGCGGCTTCACGCTCGTCGAGCTGTCGCTGCCGATCATGGCGCTGGGCTTCACCTCGATGATGTTCGGCCTGATCATCTCCTCGCTGGTGAAGACCGCCGAGAAGACCATGCCGCTGCTGGTCATGTTCGCGATCATCCAGGTCGTCTTCACCGGCTGCCTCTTCGCCCTGAACGGTGCGGTCGGCGTCAACCAGTTCTCGTACCTGATGCCCTCGCGCTGGGCGGTGGCCGCGGCCGGTGCCACGCTGGACTTCAACAAGATCAGCCCGCCCGAGAAGGGCGCCGAGGTCGACCCGCTGTGGGAGCACACCGTCGGCGCCTGGGCCATGGACATGGCCGCGCTGATCGCCCTCGGTTTGATCTGCGGCTTCTTCGTGGCGCGCTTCCTGCGCCGCCACGAGCCCGAGGTCATGCGGAAGTGACCGCAGGGGGCCCGTCGGCCCCGTGAACGCCCCGAAGGGCGGCACCCCGTCAGGAGGGTGCCGCCCTTCGGCGTACGGTGCGGCGTCGGCGACGTCGTGAAGAGGTCCGCGCCGACCTCAGTACGCGCTGTCGACGTTGTCCATGGTGCCGTACTTGTCCGCCGCGTAGTTGCACGCGGCGACGATGTTGGCGACCGGGTCCCAGATGTTCTTCGGGGTGCCGGCCACGTGGTAGGCCTTGAACGTCGGCGGGATGACCTGGAGCAGGCCCTTGGACGGGATGCCGTTCTGGGCGTTGATGTCCCAGAGGTTGATCGCCTTCGGGTTGCCGGAGGACTCCCGCATGATGTTGCGGTGGATGCCCTCGTAGGAGCCGGGGATGCCGTGCTTCTTCATGATGGCCCGGGCCTCGCGGATCCAGCCGTCGAGGTTGTCCGGGTAGGACTTCTTGACCTCGGTGCGCTCGGCGGACCGGCTGGCGGACTGCTTCGCCTCACGCTTGGTGGCGGCCTTCTCGGCGGCGGCCTTCTTAGCGGCGGTCTCCTTCTTGGCGGCCGCCTCCTGCTTCGCCTCGATCGCGGCGACCTTCTGGCTGGCGCCGGCGAGCTGGCCGGTGACACCGGCGTGCACGTCCTGGATCTGCTTGGTGCTGTACGCCACCTTGGCCGTCGGAGCGGCCTCGCTCGTGGTCGTCGTCTGACCGCTGGCTGGGACCGCGGTGAGCGCGACGGCGGCGGCGCCGAGCGCGCCGACACCGGCGACCGCGATCTTGTGCTTGCGGTTCAGGGGAAGACTGCGACCACGGGTGAAGATGTTCTTGGGCATGGCGGGATAGACCTCTTCGAATAGCGCGGAGGTCGCTCTCGTCCGGTGGGGACAGATGATGTTTCCGGCACAAACGCCGCGGGGAAACGACCCACGGCGTTGAGCGACGAGAGCAATTCTTAGCGGCCGCAAAATTCGGAGGCAAAGGTGTGACGTACGATCCGAGATAGTGGATCAGGGATGGGAGAAACGGGGCAGATTGGACCATCTGCCCCGCTCAAAACGGACGAGTCGTTCTCCTACTCCCCTTCGTACGTGACGTGGGCCCTATGCGCGGGCTCACACGCACCCCCCGCTCTTCTCACTGTTGGTTGCTGGAGCAATGCAGCGGGTGAGGGGTTGGTCGTCGCCCTCCTACGGCAGGAGGAGATGGACGTCGCCGAACTCGTGCCACAGGTAGCGCCCGCGCACCGCCGCCTCGTACCCGCGGTCGATCGCCGCCCGTCCCGCCACGGCTTCCAGCATCAGCAGATGCGAGGCCTCCGGCTCGTGCAGCCCCGTCAGCAGCCCGTCCACCACCCGCACCCCCCGCTCCGGGGTGACCACCAGATCGGTCCACCCGGCCCGCGCCCGCACCACCCCGTCGCCGCCGGCCGCCGACTCCACCGCC
Organism: Streptomyces sp. AC602_WCS936; assembly: GCF_019049125.1. Classification (NCBI taxonomy): domain Bacteria; kingdom Bacillati; phylum Actinomycetota; class Actinomycetes; order Kitasatosporales; family Streptomycetaceae; genus Streptomyces; species Streptomyces sp. AC602_WCS936. The sequence continues at coordinate 5,692 of NZ_JAGMUF010000056.1, forward strand.
CGCACGGCGGTCGTCCCCACGGCCAGCACGCGCCCGCCGCCCGCCCGGGCCGCGTTGATCAACCGCGCCGACGCCTCGGGCACCCGGAAGCGCTCCGGATACGGCGGCTCGTGCGACTCCGCCGACGCCACCCCCGTGTCCAGCCGCACCGGCGCGAACTGCACCCCACGGCTCACCAGCTCCGCCACCAGCCGCGCCGTGAAGGGACGGGCGGCGCTCGGCATCTCGGCGCTGCCCGTCCCGTCGCCGGACGGCAGCGCGAACACCGTCTGGTACACGGACAGCGGCTGATCCCGCTCCGTGTACGAGTAGCGAATGGGCCGCCCCTGCTCCCGCAGCAGCACCGGCACCCCGGCCCCGTGCACGCGCGCCCACCACAACCGTCCCGAACCCGGGCTCAACGGCTCCTCCAGCACCAGCCGCCCGCCACCCGGCAGCCGCACCTCCAGCCCTCCCCCCTTGTCCGCACGCGCGCGCGTGGTGCCCAGCCCGTCCGGCTCCCGCAGCTCCACCGCCCACCGGCCGTCGTCCCCGCGCGTGGAGAAGTGCACCACCACGCGCGCGTGCCCCACCCGCCCGTCCACGGCGGCGGCCAGCGTCGCCGACGTGTTGACGACGAGCAGGTCCCCGGCCCGCAGCAGCCCCGGCAGCTCCCGGAACTCGTGGTGCGACACCTCAGTGCCCCGCGACACCAGCAGCCGTACGTCGTCCCGTTCCAGCCCGGGCCCTCGCTGCTCGGCCGGCACCCGCGCCGACAGTTCCTCCGGAACACGCACCGCCAGCGTCATCGCCCTCCCCCCAGCAGCGCCGGCGCCCCGTAGCGGCCCCCGGCCGGCCGCTCGTCCAGCAGCCGCAGCAGCGCCGGTACGACGCTCGCCGGATCGGGCCGCGGATCGTCGTCGTCCGGTACGGCCGCCGCGTACAGGTCGGTGGCCATGTCCCCCGGATCGACCGCCCAGACCCGCAGCCCCGGCTCCTCCACGCCCAGCACCGCCACCAGCTGGTCCAGGGCCGCCTTGGACGCCCCGTAGCCGCCCCACGTCTCGTACGCCTCCGCCGCGGCGTCCGAGCTGATGGCCAGCACCGCGCCCGCCGGGGCCGCCCGCAGCAGCGGCAGCGCCTCCTGGACGAGGCCCAGCGCCGCCACCACGTTCACCTCCAGCGCGCGCCGCAGTCCGTCCAGCGGCAGCTCCTCCAGCCGCACCAGCGGCTCGGCCCCCAGCGCGCTGGCGTTGCCGACCAGCAGATCCACCCCGCCCAGCCGCCGGGCCTGAGCGACCAGCGCGGCCCGGTGCCCGGCATCCGTGACATCACCGGGCAGCGCCCGCACGCGCGTGCCGTACGCCTCCAGCGCCGCCGCCGTCTCCTCGAGTACGCCCGGCGTCCTGGCGTCCAGCACCAGGTCCCAGCCCCGCGCCGCCAGGGCCTCGGCCAGCGCTCGGCCCAGTCCCTTCGAAGCTCCCGTGATGATCGCAACCGGCATGACACACGTCCCCTCGTCGTCCACGCCCCCTGATCGGGCCGGCGTGCTCCTCAACGTAGGAACCGCACCGCACGGGCCGCCTCGGGCACGGGCCGCAACCGCGCGGGGCCCTTCGCCCTAGGACCGGCCGACGGGACCTCGGACCTAGGCCCACCGTCCTAGACGGCGGCGTCCACAGGCCGATCCCGCCGTCACACCCCGCCGGTACCGTGAGGACATGAGTCACGGCCCCCGGTCCGGCCTCGCCGCGGTGAGTTCCGCGCTGCTGGCCATGAGCAGGCACCTCGAGGTGCGCGACGTCCTCAAGACGATCGTCGCCTCGGCCCGCGAGCTGCTCGACGCGCAGTACGCCGCCCTCGGCGTCCCCGACGACCACGGCGGCTTCGCCCAGTTCGTGGTCGACGGCGTCAGCGACGAGCAGTGGAAGGCCATCGGCCCCCTGCCCCGTCAGCACGGCATCCTCGCCGCGATGCTGCACGAGGCCACGTCCCAGCGCCTCGCCGACGTCCGCAAGGACCCCCGCTTCGAGGGCTGGCCGTCCGCCCACCCCGACCTGGTCGACTTCCTGGGCCTGCCGATCCGCGACGGTGACGAGGTCATGGGCGCGCTGTTCCTGGCCAACAAGAACTGCCCGAAGCCCGAGGGCGGCTGCGGCTTCACCGCGGACGACGAGGAACTGCTGGGCATCCTCGCCCAGCACGCCGCCATCGCCCTCACCAACGCCCGCCTCTACGAGCGCAGCCGCGAGCTGACCATCGCCGAGGAACGCTCCCGCCTCGCCCACGAACTGCACGACGCGGTCAGCCAGAAACTCTTCTCCCTGCGCCTGACCGCCCAGGCCGCCGCAGCCCTGGTCGACCGCGACCCCGCGCGAGCCAAGGGCGAGCTGCAGCAGGTCGCCGCGCTCGCCGCCGAGGCCGCCGACGAGCTGCGCGCCGCCGTCGTCGAGCTGCGCCCCGCCGCCCTGGACGAGGACGGCCTCGTCGCCACTCTCCGCACCCAGATCCAGGTCCTCGACCGCGCCCACACCGCGCGCGTGACCTTCGCCGGGCACGGCGTCAAGGCGCTGCCCGCCGCGCAGGAGGAGGCGATGCTGCGCGTCGCCCAGGAGGCCCTGCACAACGCCCTGCGCCACTCCGCGGCGGACCACGTCGACGTGACACTGCACCGGCGCGGCACCGGAGCGGTGCTCCGGGTCACCGACGACGGCACCGGCTTCGACCCGCGCACGGTACGCCGCGCGGGACGCCACCTGGGCCTGGTCTCCATGCGGGACCGGACGAACGGTGTCGGCGGCAGGCTCACCGTGGAATCGGCGCCCGGCAAGGGCACCACGATCGAGATGGAGGTCCCCGGTGGCTGACGGAATCAAGGTGCTGCTCGTCGACGACCACCAGGTGGTCCGCCGGGGCCTGCGCACCTTCCTGGAGGTGCAGGACGACATCGAGGTGGTGGGCGAGGCCGCGGACGGCGCGGAAGGAGTCGACCGCGCCGAGGAGCTGAAGCCCGACGTGATCCTCATGGACGTCAAGATGCCGGGCATGGACGGCGTGGACGCACTGCGCCGGCTCCGTGAGCTGGACAACCACGCGCGCGTGCTGATCGTCACCAGCTTCACCGAGCAGCGCACCGTGGTCCCGGCCCTGCGAGCGGGAGCCGCCGGGTACGTCTACAAGGACGTCGACCCCGACGCGCTGGCGGGCGCCATCCGCTCCGTCCACGCCGGCCACATCCTGCTCCAGCCCGAGGTGGCGGGCGCCCTGCTGGCCCAGGAGGAGAACGGTTCCGGGCAGGGCAGAGCGGGCTCCCTCACGGAGCGGGAGCGCGAGGTGCTGGGCCTGATAGCGGACGGCCGCTCCAACCGGGAGATCGCGCGCGCCCTGGTCCTCTCCGAGAAGACCGTGAAGACCCACGTCTCGAACATCCTGATGAAACTCGACCTCGCGGACCGCACCCAGGCCGCGCTGTGGGCCGTACGCCACGGTGTCACCGGCTGACCCCCTACGCGGCGACAACCCGGAGGGTTCCCCTCCGGTGCGAGATTCATACCGTCGTGGGAATGTCCCCCATATGGCGCATCCTCTCCGGCGCCCGGCCGTTCTCCAGTGCGTGCTGCGGCGACTGCCGCGGCAATCGCAAGGAGGGCTTGTAAGTGAAGAACCTGAAGAAGGCAGCGGCCGTGACGATGGTGGCCGGCGGGCTGATCGCCGCCGGCGCGGGCATGGCCTCCGCCACCGACGGCTCCGCCGCCCACGGCGAGGCCATCGGCTCCCCGGGCGTCGCCTCCGGCAACGTCGTCCAGGCGCCGGTCCACATCCCGGTCAACGCCGTGGGCAACAGCGTCAACGTCATCGGCGTCCTGAACCCGGCCTTCGGCAACCTGGGCGTCAACCACTGACCCAGGCCACCAGGCCCCACGGACCCCCGGCCTCCCGGCCCCACCCGGGAGGCCGGTCGCCGTCATGGGCGCAATACAGCCCGTCCGGCGTTTGAGGACGAGGCCGTTCAGGCCGAAAAGGGGGGTCTGGGGGCGCAGCCCCCAGGACGCTCACACGAACGTGGGGTACGGGTCGCGCAGCCAGTCACCGCATCCCCTTCTCCCTCTCCTCCACAACGGAGTTGTACGCCGCGACCTGCGCCCGCCGAGCCGTCCGCTCCACCGGCCGCAGCGCCTCCCCCCGAGCCGCCATCTCACCGGCACTCACCGCACCCCCGTGCCCGTTCTCGTACGCCAGCGAGATCAACATCCCCACCCGCTGAGCCATCTCCAACACCCGCACCGCCCGCGACGGATATCCCGGAGCCAGCACTTCCCGCCCCTGCTCCGCCCGCGCCCGGTACGCCGCGACCGCCGCCTCCGCCACCGGCCCCGACCCGGCGACGTCCAGCCGCGTCAGCACCTCCGTCGCGTCCCGCAAGGCCTCCGCCAGCTCCCGCTCGGCCTCCCCGAGCGACGGCACGTCCGCGGGCGGCGCCTCCCGCACCGGCAGACAGTGCCAGACGACCTTGACGTGCACGTCACCCTCGGGCCCCGCCTCGTACACCTCCGGCACCAGCCCCAGCGCCGCCCCGTGGCAGACCACCGCCTCCTCCGCCTCCAGCGCCCGCGCGTTGAAGTCCGGCGGCCCGCTCAGCCCCAGCGGATGCCCCGGCGCGGGCAGTGCGACCCGCAACCCCCTCGCCCCGAGCGCCCGCAGCCGCCCCAGCGCCAGCGTGAGACCGACCGGCGCGTCCTCACCCGGCAGCCCCTCCACCCGATGCACCGCGTCCCCGCCCACGATCGCGATCGCGGCGTCATCCGGCGAGACCATTCCGGCAATAAGGGCATTTCCCCAGGCGGCAAGGCGCCCTGCGCGTGGTTCCGAGAGCATGCCCCCACCCTAAGGACCGGACCGATGGAACGGTGAAGCCGACCGGTGGCGTAGATTTCCTGGAGGGCCTGCGCCCACCGGCGCGGCGGCCCGAGCCACAGGCGTACGCGACAGCCGAGACCGGCCACAATGCAAGGGGAGACAACGCGCTCATGAGCGATGTTCTGGAGCTTCAGGACGTATCCGTGGTCCGCGAGGGCCGGGCTCTGGTGGACCAGGTCTCCTGGTCGGTGAAGGAAGGTGAGCGCTGGGTCATCCTCGGCCCCAACGGCGCCGGCAAGACCACCCTCCTCAATGTCGCCTCCAGCTACCTCTACCCGAGCAAGGGCGACGCCACCATCCTCGGCGAGACCCTCGGCAAGCCCGGCACCGACGTCTTCGAGCTGCGCCCGCGCATCGGCATGGCCGGCATCGCCATGGCCGACAAGCTGCCCAAGCGCCAGACCGTCCTGCAGACCGTGCTCACCGCCGCCTACGGCATGACCGCCGGCTGGCAGGAGGAGTACGAGGACATCGACGAGCAGCGCGCCCGCGCCTTCCTCGACCGCCTCGGCATGACCGAGTACCTGGACCGGAAGTTCGGCACCCTCTCCGAGGGCGAGCGCAAGCGCACGCTGATCGCCCGCGCCCTGATGACCGACCCCGAGCTGCTGCTCCTGGACGAGCCGGCCGCCGGCCTCGACCTCGGCGGCCGCGAGGACCTGGTCCGCCGCCTCGGCCGCCTCGCCCGCGACCCGATCGCCCCTTCGATGATCATGGTCACCCACCACGTCGAGGAGATCGCCCCGGGCTTCACCCACGTCCTGATGATCCGTCAGGGCAAGGTCATGGCCGCGGGCCCGCTGGAGCTCGAACTGACCTCCCGCAACCTCTCCCTCTGCTTCGGACTCCCGCTCGTCGTCGAGCAGGTCGGCGACCGCTGGACCGCCCAGGGGCTCCCGCTGTCCTGACCCGCCCCCCGTGCGCCCTGTCCCCGGCACACCACCCGGACCTACCATGACCATGTGAACGACATCGACGCATGGGTGTGGTGGCTCGTCGCCGCGGCAGCGCTCGGAATCCCGCTCGTCGTGACCGCGATGCCGGAGTTCGGGATGTTCGCCGTCGGCGCGGTCGCCGCCGCCGTTGCCTCCGGCTTCGGCGCGGACCTCGTCGTCCAGGTACTCGTCTTCGTCATCGTCTCGGTCGCCCTCATCGCCGTCGTACGGCCCGTCGCCGCCCGGCACCGAGCCCAACGGCCCCAACTGGCCACCGGCGTCGACGCCCTGAAAGGCAGACAAGCCGTCGTACTGGAACGGGTCGACGGGGCCGGCGGCCGCATCAAGCTCGCCGGAGAGATCTGGTCGGCGCGCGCCCTCGACACCGCACGCGCCTACGAGGCAGGTGAGGAAGTGGACGTCGTGGACATCGAGGGGGCAACGGCGATCATCATGTGACCTCGCCGGACGTATGCCGGACACAAGTGGACCGAACACCCACCGGGGCACACGACGGTCTGTCAGACTCGACGGACAAGATCCTCAACATCCTCAACAGCCGTAAGATGCACAGCAGTCAGGGTCAATAGGATCTGCCGGAGCGCCGAGGCGGAGAAGGGGACGGACAGCCACTATGGGACCGGTCGTCATCGTTCTGATCATCCTGGTGGTGTTGGTCTTCATCGCCCTGATCAAAACCATCCAGGTCATCCCACAGGCCAGCGCCGCCATCGTCGAGCGCTTCGGCCGCTACACGCGGACACTCAACGCGGGCCTCAACATCGTCGTCCCGTTCATCGACACCATCCGCAACCGCATCGACCTGCGCGAACAGGTCGTTCCCTTCCCGCCGCAGCCGGTCATCACCCAGGACAACCTGGTCGTCAACATCGACACCGTCATCTACTACCAGGTCACCGACGCACGGGCCGCGACCTACGAGGTCGCCAGCTACATCCAGGCCATCGAGCAGCTCACCGTCACCACGCTCCGCAACATCATCGGCGGCATGGACCTGGAACGGACCCTCACCTCCCGCGAGGAGATCAACGCGGCCCTGCGCGGCGTGCTCGACGAGGCCACCGGCAAGTGGGGCATCCGTGTCAACCGCGTCGAGCTCAAGGCCATCGAACCGCCCACCTCCATCCAGGACTCGATGGAGAAGCAGATGCGCGCCGACCGCGACAAGCGCGCCGCGATCCTCCAGGCCGAGGGTGTCCGGCAGTCCGAGATCCTGCGCGCCGAGGGCGAGAAGCAGTCCCAGATCCTGCGCGCCGAGGGCGAGGCCAAGGCCGCCGCGCTGCGCGCCGAGGGCGAGGCCCAGGCCGTCCGCACCGTCTTCGAGGCCATCCACGCCGGCGACCCGGACCAGAAGCTGCTCTCCTACCAGTACCTCCAGATGCTCCCGAAGATCGCCGAGGGCGACGCCAACAAGCTCTGGATCGTCCCCAGCGAAATCGGCGACGCCCTCAAGGGCCTCTCCGGCGCCATGGGCAACATCGGCGGCCTGGGCGGCGCCCCGGGCAGCGGCAACGGCGGCGGCGCGAGCGTCCCCGCCCAGGAACGCCGTGAGAAGCCGTCCATCGACTGACGGCACCTCACCAGACGCGGGGGGTGTCGCGCCCCCTCAGGGGCGCGGGGCTGTGTCGATGTGCGGCTCCGCCGCGTGGGCGCGACCAGCCACAACGAACCCGCAGTCGGCGATGCACATCAGCCCCCTACGGCGAACCCCTCACGCCGCGTCCAGCACCAACCACCCCGGCAACGCCTCAAAGTCGTCCCTGGCCAGCGCCAACAACATCGCATCCGCAGGCGTCGGCTCGAACGGCTGCCGCAGCAACGGCATACCCGCCTGCTCAGGCGTCCGGTTCGCCTTCCGGTGATTGTCCTCCGCACAGGAGGCCACCGTGTTCAGCCACGTGTCCTGCCCACCGTGCGACCGCGGCACCACGTGGTCGACGGTCGTCGCCCGCCGCCCGCAGTACGCGCACCGGTGCCGGTCCCGGACCAGCACACCCCGCCGCGACCACGGAGCACGTCTTCGAAAGGGCACCCGTACGTATTGGCACAGCCTGATCACCCGGGGCGCCGGTATGTCGAGCGCGGCTCCGCGCATCCGCAGTGAGGGGTGGGCCTGTTCGACGACGGCCTTGTCCTGGAGCACCAGAACGACGGCTCGATTCAACGTCACCGTCGACAACGGCTCGAAGCTCGCGTTCAGTACCAGCGTGTCCCGCATACCAGCCCACCTCCCGTGTGCACCGGCCCACCCCCTGGCGGGCTGGGATCAACTCTGGCCGGGCACGCCGAGATGGACAACGCAATATCCGCTGCTCCTACGGGGGACGCGCCCCCATCCACCCCCGCGACAAAAATGCCCGCCCCTGATCCATTCCAAGACCAGGGGCGGGCAAACGTTCCATGAACGCTCGGAACACTCAGCTCTCGGCGGGCACCTCGTACTCACCGATCAGCTGCGCACGACCGATCGTGTGGAACCGCAGGTTGAAGCCGACGAAGGCGGGCGTCGCCTCCGCGTCCGGACCCAGCTTCTCCTCGTCCACGGCGTACACCGTGAACACGTACCGGTGCGGCCCGTCGCCGGCCGGCGGCGCGGCACCACCGAACTCCTTGGCCCCGAAGTCGTTGCGCGCCTGGACGGCCCCTTCCGGCAGACCCTCGAACTTGCCGCTGCCCGCGCCCACCGGCAGCTCGGTCACCGAGGCGGGGATGTCGAACACCACCCAGTGCCAGAAACCGCTCCCCGTCGGGGCGTCCGGGTCGTAGCAGGTCACGGCGAAGCTCTTGGTCTCGGCCGGGAAGCCCTCCCACCGCAGCTGCGGCGAGGTGTTGCCGGCCGCGAAGACCTGAGCGTCCTTGAGCGTCGCCCCCTCCTGGACATCCTCACTCGTGACCGTGAACGACGCCACGGGCGGGTGGAAGTCATGGGGGAGCGGCCGCCGCTTGAGCTCGGTCACCTCGGTACCTCCTGTTGGTTCGGTGCAGTGATCTCCGAGCCTAGGACCCTCAGAACCAGTTCCGCTTGCTGCCGACCTCGGACAGCCACTGGTTGAGGTACGCCGTCCAGTCGGTGCCCTGGTAGTCGTCCAGCCCCACCTTGAAGGAACGGAACGTGTCGCTGCCCTCGCTGAACAGACCCGGCTTCTTGTCCATCTCCAGCACGACGTCCATCGCCTGCGCGTCGGCCACGAAGCTCAGCTCGACCTGGTTCAGCCCCCGGTACTGCTGCGGCGGGAAGAACTCGATCTCCTGGTAGAAGGGCAGCTTCTGCCGCGTGCCACGGATGTGGCCGCGCTCCATGTCCGCGCTCTTGAAGCGGAAGCCCAGCCCGATGAACGCGTCCAGGATCGCCTTCTGCGCCGGCAGCGGGTGCACGTTGATCGGGTCCAGGTCACCGGAGTCCACCGCGCGGGCGATCTCCAGCTCCGTGGTGACGCCGATGTTCATACCGCGCAGCGTCTGCCCGTCGATCATCGTGATCGGCGTCTCCCACGGGATCTCGAGCCCGAACTGCACGGCGTGCACCGCGTTCGCCTTCAGCTCGAAGGCACCGCCGAGCCGGCTCTTCGTGAACTCGATGTCCTGCTTGTACTCCTGGTCGCCGCTCTCCACCTCGACCTTGGCCTGGAGCCCCACCGACAGGGCCTCGATCTGCTGGTCGACGGAACCGCCCTGAATCCGCACCTCGCCCTGGACGACACCGCCCGGAACGACGTTGACCTCGCTCAGCACGGTCTCCACCGAAGCCCCACCGGCCCCCAGGCTCGCGAGCAGCTTCTTGAACGCCATGTCTCTCCCTCTCCAGGCTTTGCGTGTGAACCCTTGATCCCTACAAACGCGATCCGGCCATGACCGGTTCCACGCCCCACACCCTGGCAAGGGCGACGAGCCCTGGCCACCCCTCCCACGCACTCACCTGCGTTACGCTCGGAAGGCATGATCGCGAGCCCCGACCGTACGCCTCTGTCCAGGGATTTCTTCGACCGCCCCATCCTCGAGGTGGCCCCCGACCTTCTGGGCCGCATCCTCGTGCGCAGTACCCCGGACGGTCCGATCGCCCTCCGCCTGACGGAGGTGGAGGCCTACGACGGCCAGAACGACCCCGGCTCCCACGCCTACCGCGGCCGCACACCCCGCAACGACGTGATGTTCGGTCCCCCCGGACACGTGTACGTCTACTTCACCTACGGCATGTGGTTCTGCATGAACCTGGTGTGCGGACCCGAGGGTCGGGCGAGCGCGGTCCTGCTCCGCGCCGGCGAGATCATCGAGGGCGCCGAGCTGGCCCGTACCCGACGGCACACCGCCCGCAACGACAAGGAACTGGCCAAAGGCCCGGCCCGCCTCGCCACCGCCCTGGACGTCGACCGCGCACTGAACGGCACGGACGCCTGCACGACGGAGGACACTCCGTTGCGCATCCTGACCGGCGCCCCCGTCCCCGCTGACCAGGTGCGCAACGGTCCGCGCACCGGCGTGGCCGGCGAGGGCGGCGTTCATCCGTGGCGCTACTGGGTCGCCGACGACCCGACGGTCAGCCCCTACCGGGCCCATGTGCCCAGGCGCCGCCGCAGTTGACTCCCCCTTGAGGGACGCGTAATGTAGCCCGAGCCGCTTGACCCGGGTACGGCAATCGCCTGCTGCCGGAAGCGGCCAACCCACTACCTACGGCTTCCCCTCAGCGGGGGCGAATTCGGCGTGCCTGCATGCTCGAATTCAATCTCGCGGGCCTCGATTATGAGTCTCCGGAGAAATCCGCTAACGTAGTGAATGTCGAAAGGTCGACAGGCGAAAGCCAGAAGCCCTCGACAAACTCCCGCCGACCGGGAATCGGATCGAAAAGGATCTGATAGAGTCGGAAACGCAAGACCGAAGGGAAGCGCCCGGAGGAAAGCCCGAGAGGGTGAGTACAAAGGAAGCGACCGTTCCTTGAGAACTCAA
>NZ_JAGMUF010000057.1:0-104632 GCF_019049125.1 Streptomyces sp. AC602_WCS936
CTGGCTCCATCACTACAATCACCACCGCCCCCACACCGCAACCGGCGGCAAACCACCCATCACCAGGTTGACCAACGTCCCTGGGCAGTACACCTAGGTCAGCTCGTCGGAGCGGCCCGCTTCGATGCGGGACCACTGGGCGATGGGGCGCCCGTTCGTGCGCCACTCCTCAGGGTTCTCCTCGGAGTACCAGGGCTGGGGCCAGCCGCGGGGGGAGTCCTCCCATGCCTCCTGGCGTCCGTAGACGGTCATGTCCAGCAGTCCGTGGGTGGGAGCCATGACCTCGACGCCGCGACCGCCGGTGTAGTACGTCTCGAACACCCGCTTGCCGTCGCGGACGTAGCAGACGAGGTGGTGACGCTGCCAGTCACGGCCCTCCAGGAGCTGCGGCGCCGTCTTCTCGACCGAGTACCACGGCATGTCCAAGCCCAGGAAGTCGCGGTAGCGGACGCTCTCTCGGTACGGACCCTTGCAGAGAGTGGCGTACGTGGCGTCGCGGGAGTGGATGTAGGACAACTCGCGGACCTGGCAGTTGAAGAACGTGCAGCCCTCGCACTGCCCGGCAGCGGGCTGTCCGGGCCACCAGGCGTGGAAGTAGGCGATGAGTTGCTTGCGGCCTTCGAAGACGTCGAGGATCGTGACCGGCCCGTCAGCGCCGATGACCTCGACGGTGGCGTCGACCTCCACCATCGGAAGCCGCCGGCGAGCCGCCGCGATCGCGTCTCCTTCACGGGTGTGCGCCTTCTCCCGTACGAGCAGACCTTCCCGGGCCACCTGATAGGTGGCTCTGTCCACCACAGGTGGGAGGGCCGGACTCGATGTGCGATCGTTCACGAGCGTCTCCATTCGCTCCTGTACCGGGCGGCCGGCAGAAGCCACCGGGAAACCAGAATGGCCACTGGGCTGCGCCGGGCTTTGAGGCGCCACGCAGCAGCCCTTCGGCGGCTCGCTCGTTCAGTCCAACAGCCGACGCCGGAGCGGCGAGACCGCAGGCGTGGCCCCGTCCCAGACTTCGACCCGGCCGCGGTCCATACCCTGGCAAGGCTGCGAGTGGATCGAGAGATCCTCGGCGTGGTGGCAGCGGAGTTCGACCGTGTCCGTCGCGAACTGGGCGACCACGAAGCCGGGAGCCGCTCGCTGTCTCTCGCGCGCGGCCCCCGGCCGGTCCTGTTACGGACGTGCTCAGTTGGTGTTGAGCGTCAGCCCGTAGTAGCGAAGGGCGTCGTCGAGCGGCTGGAAGTACGAGGAGCCTCGGGAGTAGACCCCGCCGCTGCACTGCTGGTTGGTCGGTCCGCCGGAGGTCATGCCCTGTGCCTGGTTGCCGGAGATGTACGCACCGCCGCTGTCACCGCCCTCGACGCAGACGCTGGAGGCGGCCAGGCCGCTGACGACCGTGTCGGGGCCGCCGTTGGGGTCGGTGTAGGTGACGGTGTTGTTGTAGGAGCTGATCGCGCCGCAGGTCCAGCCGGTGGTGGCACCGGACTTGCAGACAGCGGCGCCGGCGGCGGCCCGGCTGCTGCCCCTGACGGCCACCGTGCTGGTGCTGCCCTGGCCCCAGGTGCCGACGCTGGTGGTGATCGAGTGGCCGGAGTTGATGGTTGCGATGCCCATGTCGACGCTGCGGGTGCCGAGGGCGTAGCGGGTCTTGTAGCCCTTGGCGAAGGCCGCTCCGTCGTAGCGCAGGGTGTTCACGACGCAGTGTCCTGCGGTCACCAGGTACTGGTTGCCCGATCGGTCGCGGGCCCCGTACCCGACGGAGCACCACTGCGTCGTGTCGTTGAACGTCATCTTGCTGCCGGGGTAGATCGCGGCCTTGGGCTCGAGCTCCTTCTGGCCCCGCTCGATCTCGACGGCGGAACCGTGCCTCGCGGCCTTGGCGAGGAACGCCTTGGCGGCGGCTCCCCGGTCGTTGTTGACCTTGACGATCACCTTGTCGGAGGCCAGATCCACGGCCCAGGCCACCACTCCGGAGGGGACCTTCCTGGCGGCGAGGGCGTCCAGCTCGGCCTTGATCTCGTCGAGTGCGGTCTGACCGCGGGCGGGCACCCGGGCGGTGAGGCCGGCCTTCTCGATTCTGGCCGCCTCGGCGGTGTCGGCGGCGTTGACGGTCAGCTTTCCGGAGGCGTCGAAGAAGGCTCCGTCGCCGGATATGCCGCTCCTCTTGAGCTCCGCGAGCTTGGACTGCTGGGCGGTCTGCCGGTCCAGGCGGTCGGCTGCGGCCTCCTCGCTCACACCGAGCGAAGCGGCCAACGCCCGGACCATCTCGGGCTGGTAGTGGGGGGTGGGCTCAGCGCCCTGCGCCTGCGCCACGGTCTGGGTCCCCAGGACCGCAGAGGCCGAAAGCGCGATGGCCGCCGCAGCCAGGCGGCACTTACGAGAGTTGCGCACGTTGATTCCTTCCGGGTGACAGACAGAAACCCAATGTGGGGTTTATGCCGGAACGCAACAGCGCCCCGGCACAGGACGGCTCCTGCCTGACGGCGAGTCAAAGACCGGCCGTGATCCCGAACTATTGCTCAGCGATTCCTCGAATTACAAGGTGCGTGCGACGGCATCTTTTCGTGGAGTTCTTGATGCTCCGTTGAAGCGGGAGAGAGCAATCAGGGCGGAGCATAAGAGAGTCACGTCCGCCGTTGCATCAGGCCGGCGCATTTACGGATACGCAAGAAACCCGGCGCGCCTCGGAGCGCCGCAGTCTCTCCGGACGTGACACGAAGGCACCCGGGATACGTATAGGTGATTGGCCGGTCCGGATATTCAGGGATCGGACCGGTTCATACGTTGACCAAAGCGCGCGGTCCGCCGGGCGATTTCACCGCACTATGTGCCGATGGAGCGGAAAAGCGCGTAGAAACAAGGAGGCGGCGCCGTGACCAGAATCTACTTCCAGGTCCATGTGCCCATCAGGAACTCCGCACGGCCCGAGCAGCACGGGCTGCACGTTTTCACCGGGGCGGCCGACACCTGGTCGGCAGCGCTCCGCATCGCGCGCGAAACCTGTGACTCGGCCGTTGCCGCGCAGAAGGCGGGCCTTCCGGTCCCTGGCCGGCGTCCGGACGGCTGGGGAGCGCGCGGGCTGCGCCCCGGCTGGGTGCTCGACTGGACGGCTGCGACTGTGCATGCCTGGGGGCACGACAGGAGGTTCCGGCTCAGCAGATCTCACCTGCCCTGACGGGACGGCTCCCTCCGGGTGCGAAGAGGCGCGCACCGCTCCCAGGAGCGCCTCCCAGCCGGTGGTCGAGGTCACGGCGGGAGAGCGCCCCGGTCTTGCGCATGGCGCGGGCGATGTGCTGCTCCACCGTGCGGGGAGAGAGGTGCAAGGTCGCGGCGATCTCCCGATTGGTGAGACCCGAGACGGCGAGCTGGGCGACTTCCGCCTCCCGGGGGGACAACTCGTCGGCGTGCGAAGGGCGTCCGGGAGGGCGGCCCTTCTTGGCCGGCTGCCGTGTGCGCAGCAGGGCCCGGGCCCGCGCCGCGTCCCAGACGGCCCCGAGGTCGGTGAAGCGCTGGGCGCAGGCATCCAACTCGGTGGTCGCCGACAGGGCGGAGGCGCGGTCGGATGCCGGGTCTGTCGACGAGGAGGTGCATCCGGTCTCAGCGGCCGGGCAGTCATGGGCTTCCGTGTCCGCCGCGAGTACGCAGCGCGCGGCGCCCTCCGAGGCCAAGGCCTGGGCGTAGGGGCGGGGCAGCTCCGCGTAAGCGGCCGCAGCCTGCCGGTACAGTTCAGCGGCCCGCAGCAGTCCGTCCCGCCGGTCATGGTCGGGGGCTTCCGTTTCGGCGAGAACGGCCCGGCTCCAGATCAGTGCGGCCCTGGCGGCGGGCGCGTAGCCCGGTCCGAGTCCCTGGGAGAAGCTCCGGACCATGGTGTGTGCCGTGGCGTTGTCACCCACGCGGGCAAGTGCTTCCACGGCCCACGGCGCGAGTTCCGCGGCCCACGACCACACTCCCTTCTCGGCCACCACCTGCCACGCGGCACGCGCCTGTTCCGCCGCGGCCTCCACCTCCTGGCGGGCCAGGGCGAGCCGGACCACGGCGCCGGCGGCGGTCGCGGTCAGGGGAACGGGCAGGTCCTTCGTGCCGAACGTCCCACGCTGGGACAGCCAGCACGCGGCCTCCCCCCAGTCGCCCTGGGCGAGGGCGAGCAGGCCGCGCACGATGTAGGCGTCGGAGGCGATGAGCGGCATGTCGGCGGTCGCGGCGACGAAGTCCTCGCACCGCTTGGCCAGGCCCGACCACCGGCCGGTCCACCATTCCTGGAGCAGTTGGGCCCCCAGCGCGTTGTGCTCGAAGTAGGGCGCGCCGCTCCGCGCGGACAGGTCCCGTCCCTGCGCGAGCAGGTCTTCCGCCTGCTCGTGCAGGCCGAGCCAGACGGCGGAGTCCGCGGCGTTGCACAGGCCGCGTGCCGCCTGCCGGGCGCACGCGGGGTCGGTGGCTTCCAGGGGAAGCCCCTTCACCAGCTCCCACGCGTCCGGTTCGGCACAACTCGTAGCGAGGGCGGCGCGGTTGGCCAGGACCGCCGTACGCATCGAGCCGTCCCCGCTCGCCTCCGCTGCGGCCATGGCCTTGACCAACCACTCTCGGTGGACGTCGATGGAGTCGCCCGGCCAGTAGGGGCTGGACAGCGCCGCCATGGCGCGTGCGGCCAGGCCGGGACGGACCTCGACCAGTTCGGCGGCGGCGGTCTCCAGAGCCCGCCGGCCCTCGGGGTACCGACCCATCTGATTGCACAGCAACAGCCCCAGATCGAGCCGCAGCTCCCCGCGCACGGCCGGCGGCAGAGACGTGTCCTGCACGATCTGCGCGAGGACCTCCACGGTCTGGTCCGAGCGCAGTCCGGTCACCGCGCTGCGGGCCAGCAGCGGTGCCAGCCGGGCGCGGACCTGGGGCGGAAGGCCCGGGGCGGCCAGCGTCCGTTCCAGTAGCGTGACGGCTTGCTGGTGCCGACTGGAGGCCGCCGCCGACTCCGCGGCCTTCTCCACCGCTTTGATCCATCTGCGGCTGTCGCCGGCCGCCCTGTGGTGTTCGGCCACGGCGTGCCAGGCGACGGGCTGTCTGCGGCTCAGCGCACCCGCCGCCCGCCGGTGGAGGTCCTGGCGGACGGGCCCGGGCATGGAGGCTCGTACAGCCGGCGCCGCGAGCGGGACGGCGAAGCCGTAGCGGTCTTCGCCCAGCTCCGCCAGGGCCGCGGAGTCCAAGGCCCGCAGCAGTGCGCTGTTCCCCGACGCGGCTCCAAGTCCCGACACCGCGATCAGTTCGTCGCGGCCGGCGGGTTCGTCAAGGACGGCGGCCGCCCAGACCACCGGCCGGTCCGCGGGGGACAGCGCGTGCGTACGGCTCAACACCAGCTCCGCCAGCCGGGTCGGCGTACCGGCCGCTTCCACCTCGGCTCCCGTACCGGCGAACGCGGGCCGCCGCTCCCTCAGTACGGCGAGGAGGTCGACGACCACGCGGGGCACGCCGCCGGTCTGCTCGTGCAGCGTGCGCACCGCTTCGGCCGTACAGTCCTCGCCCAGCGCCTCCACGGCGGCCCGGCGGACCCGTTCCTCGTCCCAGGACTCAAGCCGGTGCCGGAGCACCGTCATCCGGGGCGGGTACGCCATCGGCGGGCTGCCCAGCGGAAGACCGGGGACGGAGAGTTCCTCCGGGCGATAGGCCACAGCGGCCCCGGAGCCCGGCCCGAGCCCTTCCAGCACCAGACGCAACCGTCGGAGTTCGTCCTCGTCCGCCCGGTGAACGTCGTCCACCAGCCACAGGGCCGGCATCCGCCGGTCCCCGTCCCCGTCCGACGGCCCGCCGTCGACTCCACACCGCCACCACACACGGACCGTGTTCGCCGTCTCGGGCAGGCCGGCCAGTTCCTGAAGCAGATGGCTCTTTCCCTGACCGGCGAGACCCTCGACGAACAACAGCACCGGATCGGCACGTTCGTCGGCCAGGGCGCGTGCCAGGGGCCGCAGAGCGGAACCACGCGTCGCGATCACGCCGTCATCCTCGCTCTCCTCAGGCGGAGCCCATCCACCGTGACGCCCCACGGAAGGCGCCGTTCCGGCACGGTACCAAGGTGACGACACACCCGAACAGACGTGAGAGCAGGACGTCCGCTGACCCTCCTCCGGCGAACCACAAGAGCCACGGCGCGAATCCGCAACGGTGGGCGGTACCCATTCCGAGCAGGCAGTCACATCCATCCACGCCGTTCAACGGGCATGCGTGCCCGGGCGTGCGGAAGAGCTTCCGGCGTCGAGGCGCACCGCGGAGCACACCGACCGACCCCCGGGAAGCAGCGCCATGCCATCCGGCTCGGGACAGCCGGGAGATGGCATGCGCGGTCCGTTCCACACGCCCGTGCACACTGTCGGTCGACCGAGGCTGGAGGAGTTCCGCGAATTCGCTGCGCGGTCTCGCAGTCCGGTCGGCCGACACCTGAAACTAGGCGCCGCTCCGAGTCCCCGAACATCCGGAAGTCGGGATCCACGGATACTCAATCAACCTTTCGGAAGACGTCACAGCATGCTGAGTGCCTGCATCGCGTCGTGCTCGATACGCGAGAGGTCGTGGAGGACGGAGCCGGCCTGCGTGAGGTCCTTCGTGTCGCCGGATTCGCCTGCTGCCGCGACGAGCGCGGCCACCTGTGTCCAGAGGGTGGCGGCCTCGGCATACAGGCTGTGGCCAGTGCGCAGGTGGCTGCTGTCGATCAGCTGGGCACACTCGGCGAGAAAGTCCCGGTAGAGATTGCGGAACAGGGCGCCGCCGGTGCCGGCCCGCTCCATGAGGGCGGCGGCCCGTGGCAGGTCCTCCCGCGGGTCGGCGGTGCGCTGCAGCCACTTCGGCACTTGCTTGGCGGTCTTCTCGATGCCTCGGTGACCCAGGTTCGCGATGGGCGGGTTGAGGAAGGCGTTGGCGCAGGTCCTGATCGCGGGGATGATCCGCTCCTGCGGCGACGTCAGGCTGCTGGGCGCCGTGATGGTGAAGGATCGGTGCCTGGCGGACATGGGGCCGCGCTCGGCCCTGGCCCTGGCCAGGGCGGCGAGGCTGGTGGAGACCGCTCCGCCCTGCGGGTCGGTGTCCACCAGGTAGGCGTCCTGTCCGTCGTAGCCGTACATGGCCACGACGTGCCCGCCGAAGTGCACCTTGGTGCTGAAGTAGTCCAGGTGGTAGCTGTCGAGTTGAAGGCCGACCGGCTGACCGGCGTCGATGGGTGCCGCCACGTTCTTCCATGCCTTGCGTGGAGAGGCGGTCTCCTGGACCAGCAGCTGAAGCCCGAGTGCGGAGGCCAGGCTCCTGGTCAGCTCGAAAGGCTTGACCCGGCCTCCCAGGAAGGGGAAGCCCATGGCTTTGCTGTCCCAGTAGACGAAGGACAGCCCGGAGCCGAGCCCGAACAGCATGGGCTCGGACAAGTCGAGTCCCTCGTGCCGCAGCAGCACGCCCAGAGCAGTCGTCTCACAGTGCCGCATACCGCGGACATCGACGTCTTTCACCATGGTCATGCCGCTCATTCTTCCTCCTGACCTCGACACGCGCCGTGATGGCCCTGGCCCGGCCCGTGGAGTTCCCCCGCAGGACCCGGCGACGACCTGAGGCCAAGCCCCGCCTACGATGCTTCGACACGGAATCACACCTGCACCACGGGGGATACACACATGCGCAGGACAGCAACCACAGTGGCGCTCCTGGTAACGGCCGGGCTGATGACCGCCTGCGGCAGCGGCGACGAGGGGAAGAAGGAGCGCGCAGACAAGGGCACGACCACGTCGTCGTCGAAACCGGCCGCAGGCGGCCAGGACAAGACATACGAGATCACTCTGCAAGTCGGCGGCAAGGGCACGTCCAGAGTGGGCTACAACCTCGACACGAACCATTTCGAGCAGGTCACCCTGCCGTGGAAGAAGTCGGACAAGCTCACCCTGAACGGCACCGAACGCAAGGTGGGGATCACCGTGTCCATCGTGCCGGGTGCCGTGGAGCTGCCCAACGGCCAGCTCGGCGCCGCTCCTTGCTCGATCACCGTCGACGGTGAGAAGGTCGCCGAGGACCCTGGTGGCGTCGACGGCAAGCACATGTGCGAGTACACCCTCCACTGATCGCTGGAGGAGCGGCGCGTCGGGACCGCGCTCGGCGCCCTTGAGTGCTTGGGCTTCCCAGTCCCCTCAAGGGCGCAAGGCCTCAAGTTCGTCCGCGCGACGGAGGTCCTTGGGACGGCCGAGGGAACGGCGCATAAGGATCAGGTCGTCCAGGCCGGCGTAGAGGATGTCGAAACCCGCCGGATCGTGGGCGTTGACCGCCCGGGCAAGGCAGGGCGAGACGTCCAGGTCGCCCCAGGGCAGGGCGGGAGTGCACAGGTCGCCGTCGGCGCCGATGACCTGGTAGGCCACCTGAGAGCGAGCGAGGTCGGGCAGGTTCGCACAACCCGTGGCGGTCAGGGCCTCGCGCAGGGCGTGCGCCTGCTCGGGCGTACCGTCCCACAGCAGGTCGAGGTCGCCGGTCGGTTCTGCCGAGCCGTGCATGATGCCGGCCACCTGGCCTATGACCACCGCACGTGAACCGGCCTCGTGAAGAGCCCGAAGGAATGGAAACGGATCGAAGCCGAAGGCGCCGTCCGTGGCGAACGTACCGACCACGTCATCGGCTTCGCCCGGGCCGCGCCCCGTTGTGGCACGATTCCGGGTGGCCGCCTCGATAAGCCGAACGGCCCGGCGAAGACGCAAAGCAGCAGTTTCATTCACGCAGCTCATTCAACCTCACGCGCAGCAGCCTCACCTCGGTGCGGCTTGCTCGGCCAGGGCTCCAGCGACGGGAGAGCCGGCGGAAGTGGGTCGGAGTCACTCATGATGGCCGTGGAAAGACGGGGCCGCCGACTGGCGAGGAGGACGCATGGGAAAGGTCGCCTAAAGCGCAGCAGGACGAGCGGGACGACACGACGTCGGAGGCATACGGCGGCGCGTGGTCCGGAGTCG
The DNA here is from genome assembly GCF_019049125.1 of Streptomyces sp. AC602_WCS936. Lineage (NCBI taxonomy): Bacteria > Bacillati > Actinomycetota > Actinomycetes > Kitasatosporales > Streptomycetaceae > Streptomyces > Streptomyces sp. AC602_WCS936. The sequence goes on from NZ_JAGMUF010000057.1 coordinate 8,955, forward strand.
AGTTCATCCTGACCCACCGACCGGAGGAGATCGCCGACGCCCCGGCCGTCGTCGTCCTGAACTGCGACATCGTGGAGGCGGTCCGTCGCGCTCAGGAAGTCGCCGGCGACAGGGACGTGCAGATCATCAGCGCCGACATCGCCCGGCAGGCGCTCGAGCACGACCTCATCGACGAGTTGCAGGTCTTCGACGTTCCCGGCGGGCAGCGGATCTACTGGGAGCTGGTTGAGATCTACGAGGACAGTCCGCGTAGCTTCGGGCGTACCTACCGCCCGAAGCGGCGTTCCTGAACTCTTCCCGGTGTGCGGAGAAGCCGCTCAGTCGGAGGGTAGGCACGGAGCTGAGGCAGCAGGCCTCCCACGCGTCATCCTCCGACCTTGCCGGCCTTGATCTGTTGGCGTCGGGTGGCGTCGACCACGATGGGCAGTCCGTCGGGGACCTGGCCCTCGAGGCTGTTGAGGAGGTCCTTGATCGGCGGTGGTTCGCCGGGGCGAGGCCCACGTGTTCAGCAAGCACGGTGGTCACGGTGTTGGCGGCCGGCGGAAGCAGGACGGCGGTGAACAGCAGCGCGAGCACTCTCAGACGCGGGCGAGCTCAGCGGCGCCGAAGGAGACGTCGAAGCGGTCGCACCAGATGCTCACACTGGTGTAACGGGACGGGTCGACGTCGGCCGGTACCGTGTAGTTCTGGCTGCCCTTGTTCCCCTTGAGCTTCCCGAGACTGACGTACTCCCCGTCGTCGAACACGTGCCAGCCGGCCGTCCCCGACTTCACCGGCGCATCGGTCAGCCACACCCGCAGGTCCGGGCCGTTGCTCGTGTCGAGGTTCTCGACACGCACGATGTGGGAGCCGTCGGTGAGCCGCACCAGCTTCACCGTTCCCGAGGTCGCGTGCTCGTGGCTGATCAGCCCGCCGCTCGCGAGGGTCACCGGTCCGGCCGAGGCCGGTGCGGAAGGGGTGCCGTCGGCCGGCTCCCCAGCGGACGGCCGCGGTGGCGGCACGGCTCCGGGCAGTGCCTCGTTGACGGTCTCCTCCTGCCACAGCTTCCATGGCTGGAACCAGTAGGAGCCGAAACCGCCCACCGCGACAGCCACGGTCAGCGCGGTGATGACCCACGGCCTGACCAGCACACTTCGAAGACGTCTCATTGCGCCCCTCCCGACAGTCGTTGACCTGGGACCATTCAATGCGAGAACCGGCCGACACGGGGCACCCGGCAGATGACGAAACTCTTACGCCGCGGCCGTGAACCACCGCGCGCACCGCGCTCACCAGCCGGTCGCCAGCAGGTGGTTGAGGAGCAGGGCCAGCACCGCCTGCGCTGTCAGCCAGGCGCGCGGGCGGGTGAGGAACGCGCAGGCCGGCAGGAGCCACAGGGCGAAGGGGAGCCAGATGCGTTCCGTCTCCGCCTTGCTCATGCCGGACAGGTCGGCGACGAGCAGGGCGAGCAGCGACGCGGCGATGAGGAACGCGAGGCGGCTGTCCTCGGTGCGGACCTCCTCACCGTGCCGTCGGACCAGCGCGGTCCGGCGCAGGCCCGCCGCCGTCGCCAGGCCCGTGATGAGCACCGTGCAGGCGAGGTTGGCCCACACCCAGTAGCCGTAGGGGCGGACCCCGCCCGCACCCTCGTAGTAGCGGGTGACCAGCAGGTGGTAAGCCTCCCACCAGTCGAACCCGGCGACGCCGAACGCCACGGGCACCACCGCCGTCCCCGCCAGCAGCGGCACGAACAGCAGCGGCCGCTTCCGCACCTCGCGTCTGCCCAGCAGCAGCACCGCCGCCCCGGGCACCGCGAAGAGCGTGAGCCCGTACGAGAGGTAGCAGGTCAGGCCGAACAGCAGCCCCGAGCCCGCCGCCCACCACAGCGAGCGTCGCGTGACGGCGAGGGCCAGCAGGGCCACGGCCCACGCGGCGACCGCCGCGAAGTAGCCGTCGGCGGACGTGCCCATCCACACCGCGGCCGGTGCCAGCACCAGGAAGGGAGCCGCCCGCCGGGCGAGCCGTTCGCCGGCCAGGGCGCGCACCGCCACCAGCACCGCCACGCATGCCGTCGCGCCGATGGTGATGCACCAGGCCCCGGCCCAGCCCCCGCCGCGCAGCCCGAGCCGGTCGAGCAGCACGAAGGTGAGCGTGGCCGCCGGGGGGTGACCGGCGACGTGGGCCGGCCAGTTGTCGGGGGAGTGGAGCAGGATGTGCTGGGTGAAGTCGCGCAGGGTCGCCGGGATGTCGTTCCAGCGGCCGATGACCGACAGGTACTCCTGATGGGTGGTGAGCCGGCCCGCGATGCCCCGTTGCCAGCCGTCGATCAGGGCCAGTGACCAGGTCCAGGCCATCGCCGCGCCCCAAGCCGCGGGAAGCAGGGCGCGCCACGGCAGGCGGGCGGCGACGGCCGGGCCGTACGCCACGGTCGCCACCGCCACCAGGACGGCCGCCGGCGTGCCGGGGCCCAGGTGCGGGTCCCAGCGGCCCAGCAGGGGTGGCCAGCCGACGATCAGGTCGTCGTAGGTGAACAGGTACCGGCCGACGAGGCCGGCTGCCGCGACGAGCAGCGCGGCGGCCGCGGCAGCGTACAGGTCGCGGGGAACGGAGCGGAGGCGGGTCACACCGGCACCGTAGGCCGGGAGATGGCGCACCGGTCGGTGCGCACGGCGGACGTCAGCGTTTCGTCATGGGTCGTGGGCCGTACCGGGCGCCGATCGCGGCCTACCGTCGGAACATGCGCGACCTCGCCACACGGCTTCCGTCCTCGCCGAGCTTCTGGCGCAGCCCCCTGCGCGGCCCCTGGTTCACCTCGGTACTCGGCCTCGTCCTGCTCGTCGGCGTCAGCGTGCTGTTCGTGACCGGCCTGCTCTCGTACGCCGCCTACAACCCCGACCTGTCCCCGGTCAACGACAAGACCCCGGACAAGGGACTTCTCGGCTTCTATCTCTTCGCCTGGCCGACCGACCCGCCCTGGCTGTACCGCCTCACTCAGGGCGTCCACGTCACCCTCGGGCTGACTCTGATCCCGGTACTGCTGGCCAAACTGTGGTCGGTGGTGCCGAGGCTGTTCACGCTGCCGCCGGCCCGTTCGGTCGCCCACGCGCTGGAGCGGCTCTCACTGCTGCTCCTGGTGGGAGGCGCGCTGTTCGAGTTCGTCACCGGGGTGCTCAACGTTCAGTTGGAGTACGTCTTCCCCGGCTCCTTCTATCCGCTGCACTTCTACGGCGCCTGGGTCTTCTTCGCCGCGTTCCTCGCGCACGTCGCGCTGAAGGCGCCGGCCGCGGTGCGCAACGTACGCCAGATGCGTGCCGGGGGAGGGGAGGAGCCGGACAGCCTCGTGGCGTCGCGGCCCGACGCGCCGACGGTGTCGCGGCGCGGGGCCCTGTGGGCGGTCGGCGGGGGATCGCTGGTGCTGTTCGCCACCAGCGCCGGCCGAAGCTTCGACGGGGCGGTGCGGGCGACGGCCGTGCTTGCGCCGCACGGCGGTGCCGAACCGGGCGGCGGCCCGAACGGCTTCCAGATCAACAAGACCGCCGCGTACGCGGGCATCGACCCGGCCGAGACACACGAGGACGCGTGGCGGCTCGTCGTCGTCGGCCCCACCAAAACGGTCCGCCTCGGCCGCGCCGACCTGCTGCGACTGCCGCTGCACAGCGCCGCGTTGCCCATCGCCTGCGTCGAAGGCTGGTCGACCTCCGACCAGTGGTGGCGCGGGGTGCGGCTGCGCGACCTCGCCGCCCTGGTGGGCTTCGACGGCGACTCGCCGGACGTGCTCGTCGAATCCCTCCAGCGGCGGGGCGCCTTCCGCAGCGGCGCCCTGCGCGGCAACCAGGTGGCCGACCCGCGCTCCCTGCTCGCGCTGTACGTCAACGGGGAGACGCTGAGCCCGGACCACGGCTACCCGGCGCGGATCATCGTGCCCGCCGCGCCCGGCGTGCTGAACACGAAGTGGGTGGCGCGGATGACGTTCGGAGACCTGGGATGAACCTCGTACGCAGATTGCGGCTGCCGGTACTGCGGCTGCCACGGCCCGTGATCGGCGGCCCTTTCCAGATCCTGCTGCTCGCCGCCTCGTTCGCGCTCGCGGGCTACGCGGGGGTGCGGCTGCTCGCCGGTGACTGGCTCGGCGTGGCGCTGTGGTTCGTGGGGGCGGCGCTCTTGCACGACCTGGTGTTGCTGCCGCTGTACGCGGTGGCCGACCGGGCCGTGGTGAGCGGGCTGGGGAAGGCGGGCCGTCGTGAGTGGGTGCCGTACGTGCGGGTCCCGGCCGCCTTCTCGGCGCTGCTTCTACTGGTGTGGTTTCCGCTGATCAGCGGCCGGGTGGACGCGCGCTACCGGTCGGTCGCCGGACTGTCGGCGGACGGCTTCCTCACTCGCTGGCTGCTGATCACAGCCGCGTTGTTCGGCGGTTCGGCGCTGCTGTTGCTGCTGCGCAGGGCGACGAAGCGGCGTTCCCCCGACGTCCACTGAGCGGCCGTCCGCCAACCGCCGGCGGCCGCGCGGCGGCGCAGGGCGCGGGTGCCGATCCGCGCCCACGGGAAGGGGCTGCCGGACGCGTGGCCGTCCGTGTCGTCGACGACCTGCACGTGAGCGCGCTCGTCGACGTCCGCCCGGGCTGTCTCGGCGATCAGCAGGCCGCCGGGTGCGAGCAGGGCGGCGACGCGGGCGAGCAGGGCGCCGGGGTCGCCGCCGATGCCGATGTTGCCGTCCATGAGCAGGACGGTGCCCCAGCGTCCCTCGCCGGGCAGCGACTCGAACACGGAGCGCCGCAGCGACTGGCCGCCGGTGCGTACGGTGCGGGCCACGGCGGCCGCGCTGACGTCGATACCGAGGACGGTACGGCCCCGGGCGGCGAGCTCCGCCACCAGCCGGCCCGGGCCGCAGCCCACATCCAGCACGGTGCCCTCGCACCGGTCCAGCACGTCCAGGTCGACCGCGTCGGCCCGCGCACACCACCGCTCCACGTCCAGCGGCAGCAGCCAGCCGTCGGTGCGCCGCAGGAACAGCGGCCCGCGACCGGCCCGCAGCGCGGCCGTATAGGGGTCGCAGGCCTCCCAGGCCCGGGCGGCGGCGGGCGGCGCGGACAGCCGGCCGGAGCCCACGTGCGGGGCCGCCCTCACCGGCGCACCCGCCGGTCCGCGCCCGGCGCGCACGCCGCGAGCCGGGCGGCGAAGCGCCCGTGCGGGACCAGCGCGGCCACGGCCCGCGCGTCGTCGGCGGTGTCGACGTCCCGGAGCAGCGGCAGGTCGCGTACCCGCAGCCCGGCCGCGAGCAGCCGCCCACGCTGCACGGCGCCCGTCACCGGTGTCGACATGGGCACGCCACGCAGCAGGGCGGGGTCGGGGCGGGACAGGGCCAAGGCCCAGAAACCGCCGTCCTCGGCCGGGCCGAAGCAGGCGTCGCAGTCGGCGAAGTCCACGTCGAGCAGTTCCGGCGTCACCTGCGGGGTGTCCATCCCGATCAGCAGGGCGGGCCCCGTACACCCGGCGAACGCGGCGGCGAGCCGTTCGTCGAGGCCGCCCGGGCACTGCGGTACGACGTCGAAGCCGGCCGGCAGCCAGGGGCCCGGTTCTCCGGCGAGCACCAGGACCCGGCGGAGTGCGGGCGTCGCGGCCACGGCGCGCAGGGTGTCGGCGAGCGCCGCCTCGGCCAGCGCGGCCGCCTCGGCGGGCGTGAAGGGCGGGGTGAGCCGGGTCTTGACCCGGCCGGGGCGCGGCTCCTTGGCGATGACGAGGAGAGTGGTCGCTGCACTCACCTGGAGGTCTCCTCTCGGACGTCCGGTGCCTCGGCCAGGACGCGGCGCATGTCCCGTACGGCGTGCCAGGTGCCGCGCCACGTGCCCGTCACCTTCGAGGCGCCGGTGCGCGGCAGGTACGGGACGTCGTGCTCGGTGACCCGCCAGCCGGCGTCGGCGGCGCGGACCACCATCTGGAGTGGGTAGCCGCTGCGCCGGTCGGTGAGGCCGAGACCGAGCAGCGCCTCGCGGCGGGCGGCGCGCAGCGGCCCCAGGTCGTGCAGGCGCAGGCCGGTGCGGCGGCGCAGCATCCGGGCGAGGGCGAGGTTGCCGGCGCGGGCGTGCGCGGGCCACGCACCCCGGCCCTGCGGGCGTCTGCGGCCGAGGACGAGGTCGGTGCCGCCGGCCCGGATCTCGCGCACGAAGGGCACCAGCAGGGCGGGGTCGAGAGAGGCGTCGCAGTCGCAGAAGCAGACGACGTCGGCGGTGGCGGCGGTCAGCCCGGCGTGGCAGGCGGCGCCGAAACCACGGCGCGGCTCGGTCACGACCGTGGCGCCGTGCGCGCGGGCGATGTCCGCCGAACCGTCGGTGGAGCCGTTGTCGACGACGAGCGCACGCCAGCCGGCCGGGACACGGGCCAGGACCCAGGGCAGGGCCCGGGCCTCGTCCAGGCACGGGAGTACGACGTCGACGTCCGGAGGGGGCGAGGTGGTCACGGCTTTCACCCTACGAGCGCAAAACGCGCGAACCGGACCTTCGTTCCTTACGAAACGCGGACGTCGCGGCCGGTGCAGCTCCCGGCGGCGACGCCCGCGCGCCCGCGGTGCGAGGCTTGGCGCATGCAGCAGCCCCACGAGTCCACCTTCACGGACCTGTCCCCCCGCAGACCTCCGGACGGGCCCCCTGCCGGTCCCGCCCGGATCCTGGTCGTCGACGACGACCCCACGGTCGCGGAAGTCGTCGCCGGCTACCTGGAGCGCGCCGGTCACGTGGTGGACCGGGCCGACGACGGTCCGGCCGCGCTCGACCGAGCCGCCGCGCACTGGCCGGACCTGGTCGTGCTGGACCTGATGCTGCCCGGCATGGACGGCCTCGAGGTGTGCCGGCGGATACGCGGCACGGGACCCGTGCCGGTCATCATGCTGACCGCCCGAGGTGACGAGGACGACCGGATCCTGGGCCTCGAGGTCGGCGCCGACGACTACGTGACCAAGCCGTTCAGCCCGCGGGAGCTGGTGCTGAGGGTGGAGTCGGTCCTGCGCCGCACCCGGCCCGCCGCAGCGCCGCGCCCGCCGTCCGCGGCCGGCCTGACCGCTGACCCCACCGCTCGCCGGGCCACCAAGGACGGTGTCGAACTGGCTCTCACCCTGCGCGAGTTCGACCTGCTCGCCTTCTTCCTCCGGCACCCCGGGAAGGCCTTCGCCCGCGAGGAGCTGATGCGCGAGGTGTGGGGCTGGGACTTCGGCGACCTGTCCACCGTCACCGTCCATGTACGGCGGCTGCGCGGCAAGGTCGAGGACGATCCGGCCCGCCCCCGGCTGATACAGACCGTGTGGGGCGTCGGCTACCGCTTCGACCCCGCCGGACGGGAGGCGGACTGACGTGCACGACACCCTCCTCATCGCCCTCTACGCCTTCGCCGGTGCCGCCGCCACCGGCCTGGCCGGCGCGGGCGTGCTGCGGCTGATCCGGCGGCGCTCGCTGACGGCGTCGCTCGCCGTGGTGGCAGCCGTCGCCGTCCTCGCGATGCTCGCGGGCACCCTCGCGGTCGCGTGGGCGATGTTCCTGTCCCCGCACGACCTGTCCGTCGTCACGACCGTCGTGGCCATGGCCGCCGTCGTCTCCCTCGCCACCGCGCTGCTGCTCGGCCGCTGGGTGGTCGCCCGAAGCCGTGAACTGGCGGCGGCGGCTCGCTCGTTCGGAGACGACGGCGACTACGCGGCACCCACCACACCGGCCACCGCCGAACTCGACGCGCTCAGCCGGGAACTGGCGGCCACCAGCGCCCGGCTCGCCGAGTCCCGCGAACGGGAACGCGCCCTGGAGACCTCCCGGCGCGAACTGGTCACCTGGATCTCGCACGACCTGCGCACCCCACTGGCCGGCCTGCGCGCCATGTCCGAGGCCCTGGAGGACGGCGTCGCCGCCGACCCCGACCGCTATCTGCGCCAGATCCGCACCGAGGTGGAACGCCTCAACGACATGGTCGGCGACCTCTTCGAACTCTCCCGCATCCACGCCGGCACCCTTCCCCTCGCTCCGGCCAGGGTCTCCCTCTACGACCTGGTCGGCGACGCCCTCGCGGGCGCGGACCCGCTCGCCCGCGAGCACGGCGTACGGCTGGTCGGCGACGCGGTGGCGGCCGTACCGGTCGAGGTGGACGGCAAGGAGATGAGCCGGGTCCTCGGCAACCTCCTCGTCAACGCGATCCGCCGCACCCCCGCCGACGGCACGGTCGCGGTCGCCGCCGAGCGCTCCTCCGAGGGCGTCGTGGTCTCGGTGACCGACGGCTGCGGCGGCATCCCCGAGGAGGACCTGCCCCGCGTCTTCGACACCGGCTGGCGCGGCACCCACGCCCGTACGCCCCCGGCCGGCGCGGGTCTGGGCCTGGCCATCGTGCGCGGCATCGTCGAGGCCCACCGCGGCCGCGCCACGGTCCGCAACATCCCGGGCGGCTGCCGCTTCGAGGTGCTCCTGCCTCCGGCGGAAACCTGAACCCCCGGGCACGCGGTCACCGGCGGCGCAACTCCGCCCGTGCGAACTCCCGCATGCCCTCGGCGAACCCGACCCGCGGCCGCCACCCCGTCTCGTTCCGCAGCCGCGCGGAGTCCGCGGTGATGTGGCGTACGTCGCCCAGGCGGTACTCGCCGGTGACGACGGGCTCCGGCCCGCCGTACGCCGCCGCCAGGGCGCGGGCCATCTCCCCGACCGTGTGCGGCTCACCGCTGCCGGTGTTGTAGGCGACGAGGCCGCCGCCCGGCCTCTGGACCGTCAGCGCGGCGACGTTCGCCGCGGCCACGTCCCGGACGTGCACGAAGTCCCGGCGCTGACACCCGTCCTCGAAGACCCGCGGAGCCTCGCCACGCGCGAGGGCGGAGCGGAAGAAGGAGGCGACACCGGCGTACGGGGTGTCGCGGGGCATCCGGGGTCCGTACACGTTGTGGTAGCGCAGCGACACAGCCGTGGCGCCGGTCGTCCGGGCCCAGGCGGCGGCCAGGTGCTCCTGGGCCAGTTTGGTGGTCGCGTACACGTTGCGCGGATCGGCCGGGGCGTCCTCACCGACCAGTCCCGGCACCAGGTCCGCACCGCACACCGGGCACGGGGGCTCGAACCGTCCCGCCTCCAGATCGGCCACGGCGCGCGGACCCGGCCGCACCACCCCGTGCCGCGGACAGCCGTAGCGTCCTTCCCCGTAGACGACCATCGACCCGGCCAGCACGAGCCGCCGCACGCCCGCCTCGGCCATCGCGGCGAGCAGGACGGCGGTGCCGAGGTCGTTGCGCGAGACGTACTCCGCGGCGTCGGCGAACCCGGTGCCGAGCCCGACCATCGCCGCCTGGTGGCACACCGCGTCCACCCCTGCCAGGGCCCGCGCCACGGCCGCCGGGTCACGCACGTCGTCGCCGGGATCCTCGCGTACGTCGAAGCAGACGGCGTCGTGCCCGTCCGCCCGCAGGGCCTCGACGACGTGGGACCCGATGAACCCGGCACCGCCGGTGACCAGTACGCGCATACGCCCACGCTAGGTCCACCGAACGCCCGCGCCGCGCGCCGCGAGCGGCACGTCACGGGTCCGTAAGAAGCGGGCGGCGCCTCCACGCTTGCTTGCGCTCCGGCGACCGTCACGCCCTCCCCATTCCTGCTAGGGCCGCCGCACCACCGTGAGCAGGTCGTCCCGGTCGGCCAGAGTCTCAAGGGACAGGGTGCGGTATCCGGCCCGGTCGAACAGGACGGTGATGCGGTCGCCGTCCTCGCTGAGCACGGTGCCGCCGCCCCACCGACCGTGCCGTACCTGAGTGCCGACCGGGTAGCGGGAGGCGGTGCGATGCACGGGCCGGTGGGCCTCGACGGGGTCCTGGGCGTCGTCGGAATCCTCCGCCTCACACCGGTCACAGTTGCCGCACGGCGGCTCGTAGGCCTCGCCGAAGTAACCGAGCAGGAAGTAGCGGCGGCAGCCGGTCCCCTCGGCGTACGCCCGCGCCATGTCGACTCGGGTGCGGTCGGTACGCCGGTGTGCCTCGGCCGCGCGTGCGGCCTCCTCCACTGCCTCACCCGGTGGTGTGTCCGGGTCTGGACGCACCTCGCCTTCCTCCCCGGTGGTGACCGTGCCGGCCTCCTCCAGGAGGTTCACCGCGGCCGTCACCCGTGGGCGGGACAGGCCCGTGTCCTGACGTAGCTCGGCGAGGTCGGCTGGATCGTCCTCGTGGTCGTGGACGGCGTCGGCGACCTCGGTCAGCGCCTGTCTGCCGGTGGCGCGGGCGGCGAAGAACGCCTGCATGCCGGTGTCCTCCGGGCGGTAGTGCAGCACGGCGTCGGCCGGTCGGCCGTCCCTGCCGCAGCGGCCGATCTGCTGGTAGTAGGCGTCGAGCGAGCCGGGGAGCGCGGCGTGCAGCACGAAGCGCGCGTCCTCCTTGTCGATGCCCATGCCGAAGGCCGAGGTGGCCACGACCACGTCGGCCTCACCTGACTGGAAGGCCTCGTGGACCCGGGTGCGCTCGGCGGCACTCAGACCGGCGTGGTACGCCTCTGCCGCGAGTCCCAGCGAGGTCAGTTCGCCGGCGTAGTACTCGGTGTCCTTGCGGGTGCCCGCGTACAGCAGGCCCGGTTTGGGCTCGGCTGCGGCCCGCTCCACGACGGCGCGACGACGCTCGGTGTCGTCCTGGAAGCGCCTCACCTCCAAGCGGATGTTCGGCCGGTCGAACCCGGTCACCATCACCCGTGGGTGATTCATGCCCAGGCGCTCGGTGATCTCCCTGCGCACCGGCGGCGCGGCCGTCGCCGTGAGCGCCAGGACCGGGGGCCTGCCCACTCGTCGTACGGCCTGTTCCAGACGCAGGTAGTCGGGCCGGAAGTCGTGGCCCCAAGAGGAGACGCACTGCGCCTCGTCCACCACGAACAGAGCGGGCCCCACCTCGACCACCAGGTCCTTCGCGAGCTGCTCGGGCGCGAGATAGAAGAAGCGGACGCTGCCCTCGCGCACCCGCTCCCAAACGGCACGCTCCTGTGCGGAGGTGAGGTCGGAGTTCAGGGCGACGGCGCCCGGCGACTTGTCATCCCCGGTCAGGCCGGCGATCTGGTCGTGCTGCAAGGCCAGCAGCGGTGAGACCACTACGACCGGACCACTCAGCAGAAGGCCGGGCACCTGGAACACCGCGGACTTCCCGGAGCCGGTCGGCATCACCACCAAGGCGTCCGCCCCGTCCAGCACCCATTCCATGGCTGTCAGCTGCTCAGGGCGCAGACTGTCCCAGCCGAAGACGTCGGCTGCCACACCGCGCAACCGCGCGGCCCGTCCCGTCGCACCCATACCCAGCACCTCACCTCGGCCGGCAGACCCGGAGCGCCGCTCGGAGCCCGGGTACCCCGGCAGCGGAGGGCAACCGGCCAACCGGGAGGCCGTTCGGTCCGCACGGGGTGCGGCGAAGGCTACGTCGCGCGGAACCTTCCCCGCTCGACCTCCGTGACCCGTCCCGTGCCGATCAGCCGGTTCAGGTGCCGCGCCGCGGTCCGTCGCTCGACCGGCCCCACGTGCGGGCCCTCGACGTGCGGGCGGTAGACCAGCCGGTGCTCGGCGATCTCCTCGACGGTCCGCGGCTCGTCCAGGAACGCCAAGAGGGTCGCGTCGCGTTTCTCCACCACCCCCACGAAAGCGTCCAGCCGCCCGGAGAACTCTCCGGCGCCCTCGATCACACCCTTCTGGTGAGCCGTGCCGTACCAGCGGACACCGATCTCCCGGCATCGGCGCACGGAAGCCTCGAAATCCGTGAGACTGCTGCCCACGTCTCCGTAGTACGGGCCGAACGAGGTCAGGTCGATGTCCGCCACGAAGAGGAAGCCGTCCGGCTCGATCAGGAAGCCGCTGTGGCCCGGCGTGTGGCCCGGGAGGTGGACGACGGTCACGGTGCGGCCGCCGAGGTCGAACACCGTGCCGTCCTCGAACCCCGTGGCGTCGGTACGACCCCGCACGTGGAAGCGGTCGCGCAGCATCGCGTGGGTACGCTCGGTGGCCTCCGGGGGAAGGCCGTAGCCTGCGACCATGACCTCGCGTGACCGCAGCGCGGCCAAGTCCTCCTGGTGGACGCGGACGGGCACGTCGTAGTCGGCGAGACCCGCGACGTGGTCCTCGTGCGCGTGGCTGACGAGGACCAGGTCCGCAGGTGGCGCCGTGCCGACGAGCGACAGCGACGGGTCGATGAGCAGTGTCTCGGCGGTCCCGCGCACGAGTACGGAGTTTGCGTAGGGGTAGGCGCCCAGTTCCGCGCCCACCAGCACGGTGACTCCGCCGTACTGCCTTTCCGTGTATGCCGTGGTGGCCAAGGCCGGCACTCCTTCGTCCGCCGCGTGTCGCGGTGATCAGGTACAGGTAGCGGTTCGGGTGTCGAGGCCGGTGGGCCCCGGAAGAGAGTGTCCCCCGGCCGTCGGTGGCGTCCGGGGCGGGGTGCGGGATCAGCCGCGGGCAGGCCTTGACACACAGTGGACCGATAAACCGCATTGAATTGAATGTCACTGCTTCGAGGTAAGCACCTCGTCTCCCTGCTGAATGCGGCCAGTTCAGCAGCTAGCTTCTGCATGTGGACGGATTCCCGTGATCCCTCCCGCTCGTTGCCCATTCCTCCCTGTCTCCCGGTCGGCGCACCCGTGTGCGCCGGACGACCCGTCGTCCAAGGAGAAAGCCCGCCGATGTCCGTCGACAGCATCCCGGCAGCCCAGACCACCCCAGCCACGCCGCAGCAGTCCCTGAGTACCGCCGCCGCCCGCAAGCTCGCCACCACCACCAAGTCCGCGCCGCAGATGCAGGAGATCACCTCCCGCTGGTTGCTGCGGATGCTGCCCTGGGTCGAGGCCGCGGGCGGTGCCTACCGGGTCAACCGGCGGTTGCGTCACACCCTCGGCGACGGACGCATCGAATTCGTCCAGGAGGGCGCGACGGTCCGGGTGATCCCCCGGGAGCTCACCGAACTGGCCCTCCTGCGCGGCTTCGAGGACACGGACGTCCTGAGCGCCCTCGCCGGCCGTTGCACGCAGCGCGACTTCGCGGCGGGTGAAGTCCTCGTCGAGCGCGGCAGCCCCGCAGACCGGATCCACCTGATCGCCCACGGCCGGGTCAGCCAGACCTCCGAGGGCAAGTACGGCGGAGAGATCGCCATCGCCGTACTCGCGGACGGCGACCACTTCGGTGAGAACGCGTTGACGGACTCCGACGCCCGCCACGACAGCACGGTCACCGCCGAGACCGCCGGCACCCTCCTCACCCTCTCCCGCGCCGACTTCGCCGCCGTCCGGGATTCCGCGCCACAGCTCCAGGCACACGTCGACGAGTTCGATGCCCGTACACGGCAGCGGCAGAACAAGCACGGTGAGGCCGAGATCGCCATGTCGGCCGGCCATGTCGGCGAGGTCGACCTGCCAGGCACCTTCGTCGACTACGAACTGAAGCCGCGCGAGTACGAGCTCTCCGTCGCGCAGACCGTTCTGCGCATTCACACCCGGGTCGCCGACCTCTACAACGACCCGATGAACCAGAGCGAAGAGCAACTCAGGCTCACCGTCGAAGCCTTGCGGGAGCGTCAGGAACACGAGCTGATCAACAACCGCGAGTTCGGGCTGCTGCACAACGCCGACTTCAAGCAGCGCATCCAGCCCCGCAGCGGCCCCCCGACCCCGGACGACATGGACGACCTGCTCTGCCGCCGTCGCGGCACCAAACTGTTCCTCGCCCACCCCAGGACGATCGCCGCCATCGGACGTGGCTTCAACGCCTGCGGTCTCTACCCCGACCACGTCGACCTCGGCGGTCAGTCCGTCCCGGCCTGGCGCGGGGTCCCCATCCTGCCCTGCAACAAGATCCCGATCAGCAAGGAACAGACCAGTTCCATCATCGCGATGCGCACGGGCGAGAAGAACCAGGGCGTCATCGGCCTGCGGCAGACGGAACTGCCTGACGAGTACGAACCTGGTCTCTCCGTCCGGTTCATGGGCATCAACGAACAGGCGATCATCTCCTACCTCGTCAGCACCTACTACTCCGCCGCGGTGCTCCTGCCCGACGCCCTCGGCGTGATGGAGAACGTGCAGATCGCCTCCGGGCCGCGCTGAGGCCCCGATACGCAGCATGCCCACGCCCGACAGCCGCACGCACCACGGAGCGGCCACCCCACCGCAGCAAGGAGCCGCCGATGCCCGACCCTGACTTCCTGGCGGCGCTGCATCCGCCGGTCACGATCCCCAAGCCGACACCACCACCGCCGCCGACGGACGCTCCCGCCGCACCCGACACGCCTCACGCCACCACGACCACGACCACGACCACGACCACCATGGACTCCGCTCTCCAGCGCGTTCTGCGCGGACCGACCGGACCGGGCACGGCCTCACTCGCCTTGTCCGGCGGGCAGCGATCCGCACCGGAGCCGGCGGCCCCGGCCCCCGCACCGTCCGCCGAGGGCCGCGCCGTCCCCGGCCTCTACTACCACCCCGTCCCGGAGCCCGACCCGGTGCGCGTCGAAGAGGTGAGCCGCCGGATCAAGCGCTGGGCCGAGGACGAGGTCCAGCTCTACCCCGAGGAATGGGAGGGGCAGTTCGACGGCTTCTCCGTCGGACGCTACATGGTCGGCTGCCATCCCGACGCACCGACGATCGACCACCTGATGCTCGCGACGCGGCTGATGGTCGCCGAGAACGCGGTGGACGACTGCTACTGCGAGGACCACGGCGGGTCACCCGTCGGTCTCGGCGGGCGTCTCCTCCTCGCGCACACCGCGATCGACCACTTCCACACCACCGCGGAGTACACACCGCCCTGGCAGGAGTCACTCGCGTCCGACGCCCCGCGCCGGGCCTACCACAGCGCGATGAAGTACTTCGTCGACGCGGCCACACCCGCACAGTCCGACCGCTACCGGCACGACATGGCCCGACTCCACATGGGCTACCTCGCCGAGGCCGCCTGGGCTCAGACCGGTCACGTACCGGAGGTGTGGGAGTACCTGGCGATGCGCCAGTTCAACAACTTCCGGCCCTGCCCCACGATCACCGACACCGTCGGCGGCTACGAACTGCCCGCGGACCTGCACGCCCGGCCGGACATGCAACGGGTCATCGCCCTCGCCGGCAACGCGACCACCATCGTCAACGACCTCTACTCGTACACCAAGGAACTCGACAGCCCGGGCCGTCACCTGAACCTGCCCGTGGTGATCGCGGAACGCGAGCAGACCTCCGAGCGCGACGCCTATCTGAAGGCCGTCGAGGTCCACAACGAACTCCAGCACGCCTTCGAGGCCGCCGCGGCCGACCTCGCCACCGCCTGCCCCCTGCCCACCGTGCTGCGCTTCCTCAGAGGCGTGGCCGCATGGGTCGACGGCAACCACGACTGGCACCGCACCAACACCTACCGCTACAGCCTGCCTGACTTCTGGTAAGAAACGGACACCTCTGTGACGACTGAAACGACCTCCACCGCCACCGCGAAGATCCCGGCCCCGGCGACGCCCTACCAGGGGGACATCGCCCGCTACTGGAACAACGAGGCCAGGCCGGTCAACCTGCGCCTGGGCGACGTGGACGGGCTCTACCACCACCACTACGGCATCGGCGCCGTGGACCACGCCGCGCTCGGCGACCCGGCGCACAGCGAGTACGAGAAGAAGCTCGTCGCGGAGCTGCACCGGCTGGAGTCGGCACAGGCGGACTTCCTCATGGACCACCTCGGCCCCGTCGCCCCCGAGGACACCCTCGTCGACGCCGGCTGCGGTCGCGGCGGTTCCATGGTCATGGCCCACCACCGGTTCGGCTGCCGGGTCGAGGGCGTCACCCTGTCCGCCGCCCAGGCCGACTTCGGCAACGGGCGCGCGCGAGAACTGCGCATCGAGGACCACGTCCGCTCCCGCGTGTGCAACATGCTCGACACACCCTTCGAGAAGGGCAGCGTCACGGCCTCGTGGAACAACGAGTCGACCATGTACGTCGACCTGCACGACCTGTTCGCCGAGCACTCACGCTTCCTGAAGGTGGGCGGCCGGTACGTGACGATCACCGGCTGCTGGAACCCGCGCTACGGCCAGCCGTCGAAGTGGGTCTCCCAGATCAACGCCCACTTCGAGTGCAACATCCACTCCCGCCGCGAGTACCTGCGTGCCATGGCCGACAACCGCCTCGTGCCGCACACCATCGTCGACCTCACCCCGGACACGCTGCCCTACTGGGAACTGCGGGCCACGTCCTCGCTGGTCACCGGCATCGAGGAGGCGTTCATCGAGTCCTACCGCGACGGCTCCTTCCAGTACGTCCTGATCGCGGCGGACCGCGTGTAGGCCCTGCACGGCGACGCGCGCGACATCAGGGCAACGGCGCTGTCATCGTCCGCCCGCAGCCGACCGGCGCGGGCGGATTCCGTCCAGGAGGTAGGCGGTGCGGCGGTCGTAATCGTCGCGAGGAGGCCGCTCGCCGTGCTTGAGGGCGAGGGCAGTGTCGATGACGAGAGCGTGAAGGTCGCCCGCCGTGAACTCCGGCCGCAGCGCACCGGAGGCCCGCGCCGCCGCGACGATCTCGTCGTTGGCCTCGCTCCCGGCCCGGCAGATGTCCATGAGTTGCCGTGAGTGCGGATACGTCTGCAACAGAACGTCGTTGACAGCGGGCTGGCGGTACTGGAGGTCGCGGAGCGCGGTGAGGTAGTACGCGATCCGCTCACTGACGTCGTCGATGGTCCGAGTGCGGTCGATGACAGCGAACAGCTCCGTCGCGACGACCTCTTCGATGACGGCCTCGATGAGGCCGATCCGACCGCCGAACCGGTTGAAGATCGTGGCCTTGCTCACCCCTGCCGCCTTGGCGACCTCCTCCAGCGGCACCGTCAGGCCCCGCCCCTGGAAGGCGCCGATCGCGGCGGAGCGGATCTGCTCGGAATTGCGCCTGGCGTCGGCGCGCAGGCGGGATTCCGGAGGCACCGCACCGGCCAAGGTCCTCACCGTCTCTCACTGCCGTCCATACCGAAACTTGACTCCATGGGTCAGCTTACCTACGGTGGCCGAAAAGCACGAAACTGACCTGCATGGTCAGCTTATGATGCGGCCCCCACCAGGGCGGATCCGGTGTGGGCACACAGGAAGAGGCCACAAACATGATCGTTGTCACCGGTGCCACCGGGGCTCTGAACGGGACCACCGTCGAACACCTCCTCAAGCGCCTGCCCGCTGACCGGATCGGCGTCAGCGTCCGCGACGTCGCCAAGGCGCAGCACTTCGCCGACCGCGGTGTCCGTGTGCGGCAGGGCTCCTACGATGACCCGGCCGCGCTGCGCGATTCCTTCGCCGGTGCCGAACAGGTGCTTCTGGTGTCCGGCAACGACCCGGCGGCCGACTTGGTCAGCCTCCACCGAAACGCCGTCGAGGCCGCCGTCGCGGCCGGCGCCCAGCGGATCCTCTACACGAGCCAGCTGGCCGCCGTCCCCGGCAATCCGTACCCGCCGACGGAGATCCACATCGCCACGGAGGCGATCCTCGCCGACTCCGGAGTCGCCTGGACCGCACTGCGCAATGGCGCCTACGGCACACTGGACCAGGTGCTCGGCCCGTGGCAGCAGACCGGAGAGATAGCCCAACCGGAAGACGGTCCCGTCCCGTACACCGACCGTGCCGACGTGGCCGAGGCCACCGCGGTCATCCTCGCCGGTGACCGCTCCTTCGACGGCCCGGTCAACCTCACCGCGCCCACCGCCGTCACCCTGGACGACCTGGCCAAGATCGCCTCTGACCTCACCGGCCGCACCATCAAGCGCATCGTCCTGGACGACGAACAGTGGGTCGCCGACCAGATCGCGATCGGCGTCCCGGAGCAGATGGCCCGGTTCATGCTCACCTGGTACCAGGCCGGCCGCGCCGGCCACTTCGCGGAAGCCGATCCCCTGCTGACCGAACTCCTCGGCCGCGAGCCCCGCAGCGCCGCTGACCGGCTCGCAGCCGGCCTCGCCGCCTGAGGGGCTTCGCTTCGATCACCGGGTACTACCACGACCGCACCGGACGGGTGCCGACGCGCCGGCCGGCTCCGTCCAGCAGGTGCCCCATGCGTTTGACGGTTCGGGCGCCGATGATCCGATCGGTGATCTCCAGCGTGGCCAGGCGCGCGGACATGGCGGTCTCGTGCTGCTGCACGGTGCCGATGCCGGGCAGCCAATAGGTGGCCAGGACCGTGGAACTCCCGGTGACGGCGGCGACCAGCCGGCAACCGTGCAGGGTGGCCAGGGTGCGGTGCAGGGCGTTGACGTCCCTGATCGGTGCCCGGCCCCGAAAGGTCACGGCCACCGGAAGTCCCGTGAGGTCGGGGGCCACGTCGCAGCGGAAGGCCACCGTCCCGGAACGCGTGAGTCTGCCGAGCCGTCTGCGGACGGTCGCGGCGCTGACGTCCAGGCGTTGCGCCAGAGTGGCCAGTCCGAGGCGTCCGTCGTGAGCCAGGGCGTCGAGCAGCGCGCGGTCGACCTCGCCGAGAGCGGACGTGGGCGCTTCGGTGTCCGGAATCGATCCGCCGTCGGGGCGTGGGACGTCACCTTCCGCGGCAGACCCGCGCACGCCGCCCTCGCCCCCTGGGAAGGGGTGAACGCGCTCGACGCCGTCACCCTGGCGCACGCGGCTGTCGGCATGCTGCGCCAGCAGTTGCCGCCGGGCACCCTGGTCCACGACGTCGTGCACGAGGCGGGCCACGCGGTCAACGTCATTCCGGAGCACGCGCGGGCACGCTACGAGGTGCGCGCCCGCGGCACGGAGGAACTGGCCGCGGCTCGCCGGCGGGTCCGGGCCTGCCTGGAGGCGGGCGCCCTGGCCACCGGAGCGGAGTTGGACATCGTGCCGCGCGGCCACGACTTCGCCGATCTCCGGCAGGACCCGTTCCTGACTTCCGCCTACCTCCGGGCCGCACGCGCGCTGGGCCGCGACCCGGTGCCCCGCCACGGCGAGCTGATGGCCTCCACCGACATGGGCAACGTCTCCCACGCCGTACCGTCGCTCCACCCGTGCATCGGCTACGACACTGGCGGCGCACTCCAGCACACGGCCGATTTCACCCGTCACGGGACCAGTGAGGGCGCCGACCGGGCCGTCCTGGACGGTGCGACCGCCCTGGCACACGTCGCGGTGGAGCTGGCCACCGACCCTCGGCGGCGCGCCGACTTCCTCAGCCGCGTCGAACTGCGCCGGGCCGCCGCCGAGGCAGGACCCGAGCGGTGACCGGCCCCGATGGACCCTTGCCGAACAGGCCCGCCGGTTCACCACCGCCGAGAGCCGGTGGTCGGAGTTCCGTCCGGGGCGAACGAGTCGTGGAAGGCGAAGGCGTGCGGCGCGGAGCCGTGGTCATGGAGATGCTCCAACCTGGAAACCCCGTCCTGCCAGGTGGGTGTCACACCGTCCGAGACCCACCAGAACACGTAATTCGGGTGCTCAGTCCTCTCGAACCAGTCGTAGCGCCTGCTCAGCGCCTCACGGTGGAGACCGGTGTAGATCGCGTCGAAGGCGGGTCGCAGGCCGGTCCAGAGTGAGAGGGTCGTGGCCAGGGCGGTGGTTTCCGGCGTACGGCCCTTGTCGTACCAGGGCGGGACGGCGAATTCTCCCCACGCACCCCAGTCCGCCTCGAAGAACGCGCCCCGGTCGCCGTCCGCCGCTTCGGCACGCGCGAGGTACCCGGAGTGCTGACTCATCTCCCGGTAGACGGCCTCACCGATGTCATAGAACTCGTGCGTGAGAGGCGCGGGATCGGAGAGGGGTGACTTGAGGACGCCGAATGTGTACAGAGCAAGATGGGACATGCGTCTCTCCCGGGTCTGGGGGCGAGGGTTCCTGGGGCGTGACCAGCTCATCCACGACCCAGGTGAAGGTAGCTGCCTCTTGGCGCCATGTCGAAGTTGCGTTCTTGTTGTCCAAGTGGCCTCTCGCACAGCCCCTTGTGGGGCGCGACGCCGGCGGCGCCGACCGGTCGTCAGCCGAGTGATCGCGGGTACTCGCTCAGCGTGCCGGGGCCGCGTGCTGCTCGGTCCCGGCCGCGATGGATGCAGTAGACCCGACCGAGAGGCAGGTTCCCGAATGAGCACGGTCAAGGAAGCGGTGGAAGTCGAGGTTCCCGTGCACACCGCCTACAACCAGTGGACCCAGTTCGAGGAGTTCCCGCAGTTCATGGAAGGTGTCGAGGAAGTCAGGCAGCTCGATGAGCGCCGCAATCACTGGACCACCCAGGTCAGCGGAGTGAAGCGCGAGTTCGACACCGAGATCGTCGACCAGCTGCCCGACGAACGCATCACGTGGCGCACGACCACGGGTGACAGCAAGCAGAAGGGCACGGTGCGCTTCCAGCGCCTGGACGACACGCACACGCGGGTCGAACTCGTGATGGAGGTCGATCCCACCGGCGTCGCGGAGAAGACCGGTGACATGCTGGGAGTGATCGACCGGCGGGTGAAGGGCGACATGCAGCGCTTCAAGGAGCACATCGAAGGCCGTGGCGGCGAGTCCGGGGCCTGGCGCGGGCGCATCAGGCCGGGGGAGTGACCTCGTCCCGTCCCTGAAGCGCGGCGGTGTCGGCGTCGGTGACCACGTGGTGGCGTCGGCGCCGACAGCCGCATCACGGGTTCCACGTACGTCAGGGCTCGATGCCCGCACCGGCCGCCGGTGATTACTCCCCTGCGGCGCAGGAGTCGCGGTGTTCCAGGTGCGGGAACAGCGCCTTCCAACGGTCCTCCGACAGACTGACGGCTTGTGAGCGGCACATGTCCTCGTAGAGGCGGTCGGTGTCGTAGTCGAGGATGTACGTGTTCTGCTCGTTGGACAGACCCGGCGCGTCGGTCTTGGTGGTGACGGCCAGCCAGCTCCCGTCCGAGGGCAGGCGGACGGACTCCGCGCTCTGCAGGGTGGCGAACTCCGGGGTCACCCAGCGGCCGTCGCGGTCCAGGAACCAGATGCGGTAGGGGCTGCCGGTGATGGCGTGATGACCGTCGTCGGTGGCGGTGAGGGATGTGATGGCGCGGTCAAGGCGTACCGTCTCCTGCTTCTTCCTCGGCTTGCGGGGATCAGACACGTCCCAGAACTCGATCGTGCCGTCGGCGACCGCGGTCGCGAGTTCGTCCTTCCCGGAGGGGAAGTAGCTTTCCGGAGCGGCAGGGATCCGCTCTCCCTCGACCGGGCGCGCCGGCTGGGAGAGGTCGTACAGCCGGATCGTGTCGCCGCTCTCCTCGGTGACGAGCAGCTGCGACACGTCGTCGTACATCGCGCCCCGGCGCAGCGCCGCCTCCTCGATCACGTCGCCCCTGCGTGGATGGTCGGGGTCGGAGACGTCCCAGAACCGCAGGTGCCATTCGTTCTCGACGGTCACGACGGTGTGCGGGCCGGCGAACCAGAGGCTTCCCGTGTCGAAGAGTCCGCCCTTGGCCTGCGCGGGAATGTCGGCCCGCCGCACCGGGTTCCCGGGGTCGCTGATGTCCCACAGGGCGATGGTCCGCTCCTCCCTCGAGCCCACGGCCAGCAAGCTGCCGTCGGGGCTGACGGTGATGTGGGAGACGTCGGCGGTGTACCGGATGCTCGCGCTTCGGTGCGGCGGGCCCTCGGCGTCGAACCGCCAGAGCTGGAGGGTGTGGTCCAGTCCCCCCGTCCAGTGGTGGGCCAGCAGGACCGGGTCGCCGTCGCGGCCGGTCAGGAACCAGTTCGCCTCCCAGTCCTTCGGGAGGGTGTAGCGCGGCTCGGGTGAGCCGTGGTCGCCCATGGTCCAGATCCGGGTGGTCGTGGAGGAGTCGGGCTGGTCCTCCTTGGTGATGAGGAGCCTGCCGTCGGCGCTGATGGGGCCCGTGCCCGCCACCTCCTGCACGGGCAGGTAGCCGGGGAGCGCGGGCGCCCAGGCACGTTCGGTCCAGAGCCGGATCTCGCCGCCCACCTCACCGGCGGCCAGATAGCGGCTGTCGGGGCTGTAGGCGACGGCCTGGACGGGCTGCCCCGCGGACAGCACACCGAGTTCCTGCCTGATCCGGGCCAGCTCGGCCGCCTCGGCCGTCGTGCTGAGCCGCCGTACTCCGGTGTCGCGGTCCGCCCCCGCCAGGAACCTGCCGTCCGGGCTGAACGCGAGCTGCGGCATGCCGTAGTAGCCACCCCAGCCGGTCAGGCCGTCCTCCGCGGTCACCCGCCGCAGTTCCCGCCCGTCCACGACCTGCCACCATGCCGTCGTCCCGCCGCCGCCGTTCGCGACGACCAGGTCCCGGCGAGGGTGAGCCGCGACGGACATGACCGAGGCGGCCTGCTCGGTGTCCCGCAGGACGGGCCGGCCGGGGTCGGTCAGGTCCCACAGCCGCACCTTGGCGGGGTCCCCGTCCGCGCTCGGAGCGTTGCCGTTGCCAGTGATCAGGTGGTGTCCGTCGCGGGTGAACGCCAGGGAGATCAGGTCGGCGTCGGCCACCGTACGCCGCGTGCGCAGCACCGGGCGCGCCGGGTCGGAGACGTCCCACAACCGCAGCCGGCCCTTGTCGCCGCCGGACGCCAGGGTCCGGCCGTCCTTGCTGAACGCCACACTGAACGTCGTCCTGCTCCCCTCGACCGGCACATGCGCCAACCGCTCGGGCCGCTCTGGATCCGCGGTGTTCCACAAGGTCAGTTCCGTACCCGTCTGCGCGGCCAGCAGGGGCTCGCGGGGATGGTGGGCGAGCACGGGCCGGCCCTTCATCCGGAATCGGCCCCCCTCGGCCGGCCGCTTCGGATCGGACAGGTCCCACAACTGCACCCGGCCGTCCCGGTGGCTCGCGGCCAGCGCCCTGCCGTCCGCGCGGTAGGCGAGGCTGAGGACGGGCTCGCGGTGTGGCTCGGCGGGGGTGAGGTGGACAGGGGTCAGAGTGATCGCCGCCGCGTACAGGCTGGAGCGGGTCTCCGGCGTCTCGGCCGTGCGGTACGCGGCCAGACTGAGGTGCAGCGCCGTCCCCGGGTCGCGGTCGCGGATGCGGTCGGCGCGGCCTGCCAGCTCACGGGCGATGAGGGCTCGCTCCCGGCTCGCGGCCTGCCTGTTCTCGTGCAAGGCCCAGCCCGCCAGGGAGGCCGCCACCAGGGTCAGCACCGACAGCACGGACACCCACGCCCGGACGGCCCGGCGCCGGTGCCGCTCGGCGGCGTCGCTCGCGGCGACGAAGTCGCGGACCACCTGCCGTACGGGCGCTGCCCCGGCGGTCCGGCCGGCGGCCGGCTCACGTGCCTCCCGCAGGTCGAAGCCCCGCCACAGGCCACTGGGCCCGCGGCCGCCCTCGTCCCAGCCCTCCGCCGCGGCCGTCAGCCGTCGCAGCCGCAGCAGATCGCCCCGGACCTCCTCGATCCAGCCGGTCAGGCGCTCCCACGCGTGCAACAGCGAGTCGTGCCCGAGCTGCGCCCCGCCGTCCTCGTCCACCACGACGAGATGGGCGTCGGCGAGGAGTCGCAGCAAGTCCTGCGCGTCGGCCAGTTCCTCGCGCGGCACCCTGCGGCGCACCAGCCGGCCCTCGCCGTCGGCGACCTGCACCATGGCGAGCATCAGGGTGCGCAACCGCTGCCGGCCGTCCTCGTCGAGGCCGTCGTGGATCCGGTCGGCTGCGCGGGCGACCGCGTCGCGGATGCCGCCCGCCTGCTGGTAAGCCGCGTAGGTGAGCGTCGTGCCGCGTCGCCGCAGCCAGATCTCCTGAAGGACGTACGCCAGATACGGCAGGGCCGCCGCGTCGCCGGTGCGTCCGCCGCGCCTTTCCTCGTTCACCTCACGCAGCAGGATGCGCGGGACGCCCGTCTCCCACTCCAACCCGGCGTAGCGGGCGGGCTCGACGACGGCCGCCTCGATCTCGTCGTCGTTCATGGCGGGCACCACGAAGTGGTCGTGTTCCGCGAACGGGGCGAGATGCGGGTCGCCGAGAACGTCGCCGTGGTAGTCGGCGCGCAACGCCAGCACGACGCGCGGGCCGTCGGCAGCGGCCAGCGCGGCGGCGAACCGGCCGCGCTCGGCCTCGTCCGCGCCGTGCGTGAAGTACTGCTCCAACTGGTCGACGACCAGGACCCCGGGCACCGGCCCGCCGCGCGCCCCGGATCCCTCGCGGGTGAAACTGCCCTGTTCCAGATCGCGTACGACCTCGGTGACCGAGCGGCCCACCGCCTGCGCCCACGCCTCGGCGAGCCGCCGGAACGGTCGCGCTCCGGGTGCGGGCACCAGGCACACCGGTCCCAGTCCCGCACGGTGCGCCGCCACGCTCAGTCCGGCGCGCAGCAGCGACGACTTGCCGACGCCGGAGTTTCCGATGAGCACCAGCGGTTTCCCCGGCCGGGTCCCGGCAACCCTCGCCAGCAGCCGCTCCGTCATCTCCTCGCGGCCGAAGAACAGGTGGTGCTGCTCGGGCAGGTACGGGCGCAGGCCCGGGTACGGGCACACGGCGTCCGAGTCGTCCTCCGGCACCCGCGGGACGTCCGGGGCAAGCGGCGCGGGATAGCGGCGGTTGGTGGTGACGACCAGCTCGGCCATGCGGGCGGTGCCACCGCCGTAGGGGCGGGCCGCCTCGCCCTGGAGCCGCTGGTCGAGCAGGCGGTAGATCCCACCGAGCGTCAGCAGACGGGAGGCGCCCGCGTCGCCCTCCCGCAGCAGCTTCAGCAGATGCCCTGTGAACAAGGTGTACTCGGTGCCCTCGGCGGCGTAGGCGAGGGAGTTGCGCTGGGCCGACCCCAGCAGATAGCTGCCCTGGGGACGGGACGCGCCGAACGGGTCCTGGGCGGGGGCGTGGTCGGGTTCCCGGGCGTTCCCGGCGAAGCAGCAGTCGAGGATCAGCACCGGGTCCGCGGCGGCGTCGCCGAGGTAGCGCTCGATCTCCGCGTAAGGCACCGCGTGAGCGGTGTCCGTGAGGGACTTCGTCGCGGCCGTCGCGAGATACAGCCGTCCGCCGGGCCCGCGCAGACCGTGGCCGACGAAGCAGAAGACGACGATGCCGCTCTCGGGCCGCTCCTCGGTGGGCGCCGCCCGGTCCGCGGCCTCCGCCAGCGCCTCCAGCACCTCGCTGGGTGACGCGGGGTCCGTCAGCACGCGGACCCGGTCACCCATGCCGCAGTGCGCGCGCAACGTCTCGGCCAGCGCCCGCGCCGAAGGCACGGCCGAGGGCAGATCATGCAGCCGGTCTCCCGGATGGCGGCCGGTGCCGACCACCACTGCGTAACAGCCGGGGCCGGTCAGATCCGGTCCTCCCCCTAACGGCATGGTCAGTGCGCCCCCTCGGTCCGGCGCGTGCCGTCCCCGTCCGACCGACGGGAACCGTACCCGTCGGCCTGCCGGGTGCCGTCCCCACCGGACGGTTCGCGCTCGCCCGTGTCCAACGCGGACGGCTCCCGCCCGGCATCCCGAGCCGATGGCTCCCGCAGTGCCTCCGCCACCCGCTGGGCCAGCTCGCCGGTGCCCTCCGCGGTCAGCGGCCGGACCTTCTCGGAGGTGACCACCAGCTGGGTGCCGTCCGGCCGGCTGATGGTGACGGTCACATTGCTCCGCCGGTTCTGCAGCCAGACGACGAGGGCGGCACCGGCCGCCGCCGTGGGCCCGCCGGGGGCGAGCAGCAGGGCCAGCAGCTCGCTCCAGGCACCGCCCATCGCTCCCGCGGGCGCGCTGTCCGCGAGGTCGCGCCGCACGAGTCCGCGCAGTTCGGGATCCTGGCGCAGCCAGTCGTACAACTCGTCCGTGGCGCTCACGTGGTCCCCGGTCTCCGCCTGTACGCCGAGTGTGAAACGCAAGTCCCGCTCCTCTCCCGGCACGCCGACGCCGCACCGCTCATCCGTCCCCTGAGTCCCCAACTACCCTTACCCGTTCGCCAGTTCCCCGCAAGCACAAGACAGCGACGCCCTCGTAAGGGCCGTCGGGCGGGATGACGTGCTCAAGTGAGTGGGACCCGGCGGGCAGGGACTTCGAAGACGACTTCGCGGCCGTCCTCCTCGTCCCACTGCTCCCCGACCTCAACGAAGCCGAAGCCCGAGATCGTGGCCAGGGATGCCACGTTGTCGGGGCTGATCGTCGCCCGCACAGTCGTGACCGCGGCTTCGGCCGCCGCCCGGCGGAGCAACTCGATCAGTGCGGCTCGGGCATATCCCTGGCGACGAAAGTCGGGGGCGACGGAGTAGCCGATCTCGACCATGCCGACCTCATCAGGTGGGCCGTGGAACCCGGCATGTCCGACGACGAGACCCTGGTCGCCGACGACCGCTTGTCGCACCATCCACCGGGCCTCGCCGGGATCGGCGGCCATCTGGTCGAGCCGGAACCGCCACAGCCACTGTGCTCTGCCGGTCACGAAGTACTCGGTCAGCGAAACCCCGGCCAATCTGCTGGCTTCGGACAGGTCACCATCGAGCAGAGCGGACATCGCCCCGCCGGACAGCTCGACAAAACGTACACACTTCGGGCTCCGCCTGAACGGTCCCCGGCGATCGGCTCCATCTGTCACCCGCGGATGCTCGCCGACTCACCCGGAGGGAGTCCAGCGATTTTGCAGCAGATGACACCGTCGGAGACGAGCTCGCGGCCAATGCCCCACATGGTGTGGCGCGAGCGCGGGCGAGGCCGGTCGTCGGCTCGTCGCTCCAGCAGCTCGGCGGTGACCTGCTTTGCCCTCGCGTCTGGAGAGGTGGCCCGCGACCTGGACCTGCCCGCCGTCGGCACCGATGAGCGTGGAAAGCCGATGCCGTCGAGGACGGGCTTGGCGCCGTACGCCTTGCGCTACTTCTCGGCCGTGCCGGGCTTTCCACCGAGGGATTCCTGATAGACGTCCGCATAGGTACGTGAGTCCTTGATCAGGCCGTCGCAGAACGCGGCGACATCGTCACCGATCAGTTCCAGAATCCCCTTGCCTGCGGCGACACCCTCCTCGAAGAAGTCGACGATCCCGGGCAGCAGGGGCCCGTCGGGCAGGTCGATCGGTCCGACCTTGAACAGATACCGCTGCATCTCCTTGTAGACGATCTGGTAGTCGGGCGGGAGCGCCTTGACCCGAGCCATGTGTGCGCGCCACTGCTTCTTGCCCTCGATGATGTCGTGGATGCTCACGTCAGCCCTCCAGTCGGCTCAGTTTCCTCGCGACGTTCCTGTTCAACTGCTCGCGCCACCGGTCGCGATAGGTTCGAGCCCCGTGTCCGCCGGCCAGCGCCGTACAGAAGCCGGGGATGTCGTCGCCGAGCCCCTCCTGGACGCTCAGCCCGTCCGCTGCGGTCTCTTCGAGCAACCCCAGCGCCGCGTCGAAGATCGGTGTCAGATTGCGCCCGGTGAAGTCCCCATGAGGAAGGAGATGTTCCTTGATCTGCTCCCACGCCGCACGGTAGTCGTCCGGCAAGGCCTCGGCCCGGGCTTCGAACGCCTTCCAATCCCGGGTGAGATCGCTGCCTGTGACCCTCTCCCAGAAGTTCATCTCCCGCCCTCCTTGAGCCTGTCGATGCGTGATGAGACGTACTGCCATTTCGCCCAGAACTTCGCGAGTTCCTCGCGTCCGGCATCGTTGAGCGAGTAGAACTTGCGCGGCGGACCGGCCTCGGATCGTCGTTTCGCCACCTGGACGAGTCCGTTCCTCTCCAGCCGCAGCAGGATGGTGTACACCGTCCCCTCGACGACGTCGGCGAAGCCGAGCTCGTTCAACTGGCGAGTGATGGCGTACCCGTAGGTTTCCTCGCTGCCGATGATTTCGAGCACGCACCCTTCAAGCGTGCCCTTCAACATCTCCGTCAGGTCGTCCATCGCCAGCCCACCTCAGCTCCATCGGTACTACGTGCTACCGAGTACTGCTACAAAGTACCACCGAGTAGTGAAGGGTGTCGACGAAGAATTGCGTGGCCCCGGCGAGGAGCCCTTCCGCAGAACAAGCCGCCCCCGTCCCGCTACTGGTCGACCAGCGCCCACAGCCCGGACACCGACGCGCCACGCCGGCGCTTGGCCTCGATGGTCGTCATGCCCGCGTGCAGGGCGGTGGTGCCGTGGACGTAGGCGTCTTCGACGGGCAGGTAGTACATGAGGTTGAAGTACAGGTGCGGGGCCGGGTGCCGCCGGTCGACGGCGACCGCACGGATCCACGTCGTCGACCCGTAGTGGTAGTACAGGCAGAACCCCGCCATTCGTCGCCCGTCATAGGCGGCCACCACACGCGCTTCGTCACCCATCGCCGCGGCCTGCCGCTCCAGGAGCCCGGTCATCGCGTCGACACCGTCCCGGTCGTGCCCGTGGTCCCGCTGATGGCCGGCGAGCAGCGCACCCGCGTCGTACAGGCAGTCCGCGAGCGCCTGGTGGCGTACGTCCAGCCCGGCGGCGGCGAAGGCGCGGCGTTCCCGGCGTATGCCGGCACGGCGCCGCGAGGGCAGGGAGGCGATGTAGTCGTCGACACCCGTGCCGGGCAGGGGGATGAGGGCGTCGTCCTCCAGACGGAGGGGGCGGCCGGGGTAGAGAGGAGCGAGCCGCGCGGCGGCGGGTGCGGTGAGGTACGGCCACCAGTGGGTGGTGCCGTGCCGGTCGGCGAAGTGCCGTGCGGCGTCCCGCAACAGCAGGAGGCAGCCGTCTCGCTCCGCGGCCCCGAGGCCGGGGGCGGTGAGCGGCGTGTTGTGGTAGCCGCGCCGTGCTCCGGCGATCACGCGCGGCCGCAGGTGTGTGGGCAGCACGGTGGCGGGCTGGTAGTAGTCGTTCGGCTCGTCCCGTACGAGGTAGAGGGGCGCGGCGGCGAGCAGAGTGCCCGCGCGGTCCCGGACGAGTGCGTACGCACACCGGGCGGTCGGGTCGTCCTCTTCGCCCGCGAGCCACTGGTGGGAGAGGTAGAGGCCGGCCGGCCGGGCGAGGTGCTCCCACTCGGCGGCGGGCACGGCGCTGGCGGAATCGACGAGGGTCGTGATCAACGGGGTTTCCTCCGACGATGGCGGTTGGCGGCTTTGAGAGCCGGCGCGGCGAGGACGGCGATCAGGCAGGCGGCGGCTTCGACGCCCCACGGCAGGAGCGGGCCGGCTTCCAGCAGCAGGGTGAACACGGCGGGAGCGGCGACCATGCCGACGGCCCACGAGAACTGGTACAGCCCCTGCGTGAAGCCTCGCGCCGCCCCTGGAGTGAGGCTGACCGACAGTTCGCTCAGCGCAGGTCCGAGAAGGATCTCCGCGACGCTGAACAGCACCATCGCGCCCATGAGGGCGACCCACGCGGTGGAGGCGAGGTGGGGCAGCGCGGGCAGGGCGAACGCGCCCATCGCCAATGTCATGACCAGGTATCCGGCCGCCACGGCGCGGCGGGGAGCCTTCGGCGCGACGTGTGCGGTGATGACGGTCGACAACCCGGAGACGATGACGGTGTTGACGACGAACAGCGCACTCGCCGCCGACGCGGAAAGCCCCAGGGAACGGGTGGTGTAGACGGCGACCAGCACGGAGAGCATCGCCTGGGCGAGGACGTAGGGGATGTTCGCGGCGACGAGGATCAGGTAGCGGCGCGTGTCGTCCGCCGGGCTGACCACGGTGTCCGGTGCCGCGCCCTCCGCCGGCGGGGGAGTGGTGGTGAGTGCGGCGAAGCAGAGGGCGGCCAGCAGGTACGTCGCGGCGTCGACCGCGATCATCCACCACAGCGAACCCGGACCGAACACCGTCAGCGCCCCCGCCGCCGCGGCGGCGCCCGCGGCGAGGCCGATGTTGCGCAGCGAGCCGGTGAAAGCGAACCATGCCCGCCGCTCCCCGGGTTCGGTGACGTGCGTGATCAGGGTGCGCTGCGCGGTGAAGTACATGTTGATCCCGGCCTGCACCAGCACGTACACGCCGACGACGTGCCACAGCTCGCCCGCCGCCAGGAACAGGGCGAACCCGGCTGCGGCGACGACGTTCGCCCACACCACGACCGGTTTCGGCCCCACCCGGTCCATGAGGCGCCCGGCGAGGAACGTGACCGGCAGGGCGATCGCCTGTCCCACCGTCGTGGCCACCCCCACCTGCGCCAGCGGCAGACCTCGTACGTCGGTGAAGTACAGCAGCCCCAGCGGCAGCAGCATGCCGTTGCCGACGGAGTCGATCAGGTTGCCGGTGATGAAGAGACCGTGTCCCCGCAGCACGGGTACGCCGAGACGTTCCGCGGCACGGGAACGGCCGCGGGCCTGTGTCACCGCGCTCACGGGCACAGCAGGGAGCGGATCTTGCCCATGACGTCGGCCGCGGGGAAGCCGGTCGTCTCGTGCAGTTCCGTCAGGGCCTTCACCGTGCTGTCCTCCTCGCCCTCGGCGAGGGTGAACGCGACGATGTCGCCGCGGGAGACACCGTCGATGACCAGATCGTGCGCGGTGACCACCGTGACGCGCTGCCGCAGCTCGGCCACCACCGCCGGCGGGACGCCGTCCTCGGCGAGGAACTCGACGGCCCATCCGGTCCGTTCCGCCGGACCGTCGGTGACGGGCAGCCCCCGGGCCATGCGGGCGAGGGACGCGAAGGTGTTCGTGCCCGAAGCGGCGCACGACAGGGTGGTGGCCCCGCCGATGCGCGGGTTGATCTCCAGTACGACGAAGTGGCCGCGGGCGTAGACCATGTCGACGTTGACCGACCCGCACACCCCGAGGTCCCCGCACAGGGTGACCAGCGTGCGGGCCACTTCGGCGAACGCGGCGTCCGCTTCCGCGTGGGGACCGCACCAGCGCAGGTCGGCGAAGGTGAACACGGGCTCCGCCCCGGCGCGCCCGGTCCAGCACAGCGGCAGCACCCGGTAGGAGCCGGGGCGCCCCACGATGTCCACGCTGCACAGGTCGCCCTCGACGACCTCTTCCACCACCGCGGACACCTCCGGCGGGGAAGCGAGGTAGGCGTCGAGGTCGGCGGCACCGCGGAGGGTGCGGATGCCCATGCTGGTCGAGTCCCACACGGGCTTCGACAGCAGCGGATAGCCGATCTGCCCGGCCCGTACGCGCAGGGCGTCCCGATAGCCGGGCACCGGCAGCCCCCGACCCGCCAGCAGGTCGGAGTCGGTACGGAATCCGGCCGGCACCCTCAGCCCGGCCTGCTCGCACAGCCGCTTGGTCTCCCACTTGTCCACCAGCAGCATCGTCGACTCGAGTGGAGTCATGACCGTCGGGATTCCCTGGGCGTCCAGCAACGCCTTGGCCGCGGCATCTCGCACCGCGTTCTCGCACGGCAGCGAGATCGACACCGCGGCATCCGCTCCCCAGGCGGCGACCGCGTCGGCGAGCGCCCTCGGCGTCACCGCCCGGTCCAGCCGCTCCCGGTACCCGGGAAAGTCGTCGTCGCCGGCGGCGCCGCTGGTGTGGAAGAGCCCGGCCTCGATGCCGTCGGCGGCGAGCCCGCGTACGGCTCGCTGGATGTAGGGGTCGGCGCGCTGGATACCGACCGACCGTAAGAACGCGATCTTCCGCACCTGTTCAGCTCACTTCCACTCGGGACCGGGCGGCCACCCGACCGGCCAGCCTGCCTGCTTGGTCAACCGTTTCCGCGCGGGCCACCACGTGCCCGACGCGGCAGCTCGAGTCCGCCGGCTCCGGCACCGTGTCGCCGGGCCGCAGGTGCAACTCGCTGTGCGTACCGGGCATCTCGGGGATGGACACCTGCCGGAGCACCCCTCCCCGCTCCGGCAGCAGGAACCGGATCGTCGCCGCGTCCGTACGGGAGGCGACAGTGTCTGGGGTCCGGCCGAGCACGGCCTGGAGACAGGCCACGGCTTCGCTCACGCCCGTCGCGGCCTCGACGACCTCGCACAGGTTGTCGCCCGGCAGACGGGCACCGGTCTCGATCACATACGGCGTCTCGGTGCCCCGGGGGATCTTCACCTCCGTGTGGGCGATCCCGTTGCGCACACCGACGGCGAGCGCCGCCCGCGCGGCGACGTGCTGCACCCTCCTGGCGAGCGGCGGGGCCAGACCGGACGGGCAGGTGTGTCCGGTCTCGATCCGGTATCGGCCCTCGGTGGTGTCCTTCCTGACGACCGGCAGGGGATAGGCCACCCCGTCCGCGACGACCGTGTCGCACGAGTACTCAGCACCCGGGATGTACTCCTGTACCAGGGCCCGCGTGTCGAGCTTCAGACCGTGCGGGTGCGCGTGGGTGTACTGCCGGGCCGCCTCGACGGCACGGGGCAGCTGATCCGGGGTGTCCACCACGGACACGCCCCACGAGCCGCCCTGCTCCGCGGGCTTCACCACCAGTGGCCGGCCCAGCTCGCCCGACCTGGCCACCCCGTGCGCCTCGGCCGCGTCGTGCACGACCGTCCAGCGGGGGGCGGGGACCCCGGCGGCGGCGAACGCCTCGCCCATCAGGATCTTGTTCCTGGCCGCGTGCGCGAGCGCCGGATCGTTGCCGGGCAGGCCGGTCCGCCGGGCGAGCAGGGCGGCGAGCGGCGTGAACAGTTCGAAGCAGGCGACGATGCCCGAGACGGCGTGACGCCGGCAGAAGACGTCCATGTCGTGCAGAGCCCTCGGAGTGTCCGCGAGGTCCGTCGTGCACACCCCCGCGAGAGCCGAGCGCAGCCACACCGGATAGCCGTCGTGGATGTCCTTGTGCGTGGCCGCGTACAACCGCAGGCCCAGCCGCTCGGCGGCCTCGACGAGGAAGCGCCCCGCGTTGCCCATCGGCTCGATCACCAGCACTGCCGGCCCGCGCGGGCCCCCACCGATCGTCATGCGACCAGCAAAGCCGCAGGGCACAGCGGACGACTATGGGCCCGACCGACGAAAACAACTCCTCGCAGAGCGCGGGCATTTGGAGCATCGGCCAGCCAACTCACCAGTAGCAGAAGCTCATTTGGTGCACACGCCTCATGGAGCGGCGCGAGCACTCCGTGATCGGATCGCCACGTCAGGTAAGCCGCACCCGCGACCCGAACGGGGATCACCGCCGTGACCAGCCTGCACCAGCAACTCGCCGACTACATCGACCAGGGCGTCATTCCGCCCTACCAGTACTCGTACCCTCCCCGCTCCACCTACCGCCCCCTCCAGGAGGGCAGGTGGACCGTCCACGACGTGTGGGAGAAGGACCTCGCCAACTACCAGGTCCCCGAGCTCAACCTCTACCTGCACGTCCCCTTCTGCGACCGCAAGTGCGGTTTCTGCAACCTCTACACGATCATCAGCACCGACGAGGACGTCTTCGACGCCTACACCGACGCCCTCTGCACCCAGATCCGCGATCACGCGGAGATCATCCAGGCCCGGCGCCTGCGCACCGTCTACATCGGCGGCGGCACCCCCGCCCTGCTCAAGCCCCGGCACTTCGAGCGGATCTTCACCACCATCGGCGCCGTCTACCCCAACTGGCGCTCCACCGTCGAAGAAGTCGCCGTCGAGGCCACCCCGTCCTCCATCGCCGACGAACCCGACGAGTTCAAGGCCCTGATCGAGATGGGCCTCACCCGGGCCAACGTCGGCATCCAGTCCCTCGTACCCCGCGAGATCCGCGAAGCCGGCCGCGGCGGCGAGGACGAGGACGTCATCCGCCGGGCCGTCCACACCGCACACGAACTCGGCCTGCCCGACCTGTCCACCGACCTGATCATGGGATTCGCCGGACAGACCCCCGAGACCTGGCGCCACAGCGTCGACGAACTGGCCCGGCTCCGGCCCACCACCATCAGCACCTACTTCCTCACCGTGCGGCCGGACGCCTGGTTCTCCAAGACCGGCGCCTACCAGTACATGTGGCAGCCCGAGCTGTACGACCGCTACGACTACGCCCGCCAGGTCTTCCTCGAGCACGGCTACGTCCAGGAGGGCTCCGTCCGCTACAAGAGGCCCGGCCGAGGGGGCTACGCCCAGAAGGTCCTCACCTTCCACGGCGTCCCCCTCCTCGGCCTCGGCGTCGGCGCCCGCTCCTACACCAGCGTGCTCGACTACATGAGCGGCAGCGTGAAGCCCTCGACGGCCGAGGTGGCCGACTACATCAAGAAGGCGAAGAGCCACGCACTCGCCCCCGTCACCGGCTTCGAGCTGACCGGCGAGGAGATCGTCCGCAAGCGCCTCGTCCTCGACACCTTCGACCTGGATCTCACGGAACTCGACCGCTTCGGCTACCAGCAGCACGCCGCGGAGTTCGAACCCATCCTCGACGCGGCCGAGTCCAACGGGCTCCTCCACCGCATCGGCCGCCGCGTCCAGCTCACTCCCAAGGGCTTCAAGTACCGCGACATCCTCTCCTGGATGTTCTACTCGGAGCCCGTCAAGGCACTCGACCGCGAGTACTACGAGAACCTCCACGCCGCCAACCGGCGCGCCCGGACCAACATGGGAGCGACTCCCTTACGCATCACCGGCATCGACCTGCGCGAGCACGTCGCATGAGCGACCTGTACGTCGCCGCGGGCGGAGGAGGCGACCCCATCGGCACCCTCATCGCCGCCCGTACCGTCACCGTCGACCCGGCCCCGCCGCTGATCGCCACGTACGCCTGGGAGCGCCCCGAAGTCGACCCCACCGCCAGGCCCCTCGGGCAACGGGACTTCACCGGGCTCACCCGCGAAGCCGGCGGAACGGCCTTCACCTCTGCCACCCGGGCCCGCCCGCCGGCCGGATCCACCATGCCCGGCCTGGCCAGGGACCTGCCCGTCCGGCTGCTGCTGCTCGACCCCGCCCAAGGGCTCTTCTCCCTGTCACGGCAGATCGAAGCCATGGCCGAAGCAGCCGGCGACCGGATCCGCGTCATCGACATCGGCGGCGACATCCTCACCCACGGCGACGAGCCCACCCTGCGCAGCCCGTTCGGGGACGCCTTCACCCTCGCCGCCTGCCACCTCGCCGGCATCCCCACCACCGTCTACGTCGCCGGGCCCGGCCTCGACGGCGAGATCGACGAACAGCTCCTGCTGAAACGCCTCACCGGCCGCCGGCCTCTCACGCCCGGCCGGGACGCGGCCTCGGCGGCCGGTCCCGCGCTGGCCTGGCACCCCTCCGAGGCATCCGCCCTGTGGGCCGCCGCCATCCACGGCGCCCGCGGCACCGTCCGGACCGTCCACCACACCGTCCGGCTCACATCCGTCTCCCCACGGCTGTACCACCTGCCGCTGCGGGACGCCATCGACCACAACCCGGTCGCACAAGCCCTGCTGGACGAGCGCCCGGCCACCCTGGAGGCGGCGGCGGCCCTCTCCCACCGGCTCACCGGCATCCATGGACTGGCCCCCGAACGCGACCGCGCACCCCATGACCAACCGCACGCCGGGAGCACCGCCCTCCTCGACCAGGACCAGGCGATGAAGACACTCCGCGAAGCGGCCGACGGAGCCGACCACGTCACCCTCCGGTACGCCGCCCGCACCCTCGACCTCCCCTGGACGGCCATCCCGTCCCTGCGAGAGGTCCTCGGGAGCGACATGCCGCTGCTCCGGCTC
The DNA here is from genome assembly GCF_019049125.1 of Streptomyces sp. AC602_WCS936. Classification (NCBI taxonomy): domain Bacteria; kingdom Bacillati; phylum Actinomycetota; class Actinomycetes; order Kitasatosporales; family Streptomycetaceae; genus Streptomyces; species Streptomyces sp. AC602_WCS936. The sequence continues at coordinate 44,206 of NZ_JAGMUF010000057.1, forward strand.
ACCTGAACCTCCGCCAGGAGAGCTCACCGGCTGAGCCCGACGCCGGGCACGGGTCCTTCCACCAAGAGCGAGGTCTCGCGGTTCTTCACTGACCTGGAGCACCCAACTGACCGCGGTCCGCACCCGGCCCCTGGACCGCATCCTGGTGAGCCGATGACTGTCCCGGTTATGCTGCCCTGTCCTGTCAGGCCAGGAAGGATCGGCACTATGCGCGGCACCCCGTCAACCTTTCCCGATCGGATCGAGCTTGCCGGGGAAGGGCTCGTCCTGCGTGACTGGACGGAAGCAGACCTGGCCGCGATGCCGGATTTGTTCGACCATCCCGACATCGCGTACTGGACGCCGGTTGTCTCGCCCTTCGACGAAGCTGCCGCTCGCGCGCGGCTGGACCGGGACCGGCAGATGCGGGCGGAGGGCACGACCATCCTGCTCGCCATCACCGTTGATGGTTGCGCGCCGCTCGGCGAGGTGATGCTGCGGCGCGCTCCAGAGGGCACAGAGATCGGCTACGCGGTCGGCCCGGCGTACCGCGGCCGGGGACTGGCCGCGCGGGCGGTGCGGGTGATGGCGGCATACGCCTTCGAACAACTGGGCGCGGAGCAAGTGATCCTGGAGCTGGAGGCCGAGAACACCGCGAGCGTCGCCGTGGCCACCAAGGCCGGGTTCAGCCTGCTTGACGTGCCGCTGATCGAGGGGGAGGAGAAGGGACGTCCCTATGCCCTGCAGACGTGGGGCCTGCGGCCGACAGTGTCAGACAGTTCAGGGTGACTGTCCCGCCGCTGAAGAGGGCGGCCGGTCTTGTTCGCGTTGGCGTACACGATGACGATGCCGCCGAACGCGTCCATGCCGCCGTCCACCGGGATCTCCGCGCCGCTGATGAACGACGCGTCGTCGGACAGGAGGAACACGACCAGGGGCGCCACCTCGCCGACGGTGCCGGTGCGGCCGAGCGGCGTGGCGCGGATGTTGGCCTCGCGGAAGGCGGGTGCGGCGGAGGCGGTCATCTCCGTCTCGATGCAGCCGAGGTGGATCGTGTTGACACGGGTGCCGCGCGGGCCCAGCTCCCGGGCGGCGGTCCTCGACAGGCCGCGCAGCGCCCACTTGCTGGTCGTGCAGGCGACCGGGTAGTGCGCGGTGAGGGCCGCGAGGAGCCGACGTTGACGACCGATGAGCCCGGTGGCATGAGCGGTGCCAGGTGCTGGACGCCGAGGAGTGGACCGGTGACGTTGACCGCGTGGACGCGGGCCATGTCCTCGGGGCGCACGTCGCCGAGGTGGGCCCGCCAGGTGATGCCGGCGTTGTTGACCAGGCCGTGCACCTGCCCGTACGACTCCCGCAGCTCGGAGGCGAGTCCGGCCCAGTCCCGCTCGTCGGTGACGACGACGACCTTGCCGAGCAGCCTCTTGAGGTGCGGGTCGCTCACGGCCGCTCCCGGGACCGGCGCCGGCCGGCGGGGAGCGGGACGGGCTCGACGCCGGGGACGACGGTGTTGGTGAGGGTGCCGATGCCCTCCACGGTCAGGGTGACGGTGTCGCCCGGCTTCAGCGGCGGCGGAGTCTGCTCGCCGCGGCGGCCCCACAGTTCGGCCAGGCAGCCGCCGTTGCCGCAGGTGCCCGAGCCGAGGACGTCACCCGGTACGACGCGGGTGCCGCGGGAGGCGTAGGCGGTCATCTCCTCGAAGGTCCAGCTCATGTTGGACAGCAGGTCCTCGCCGACCTTGTCGCCGTCGACATCGGCGGTCAGAGCCAGACGCAGGAAGCCGTCGGCGTCCCGGTACGGCTCCAGTTCGTCCGCGGTGACCAGGTACGGGCCGAGCGTGGTGGCGGTGTCCTTGCCCTTGCAGGGGCCGAGGCCCACCTTCATCTCCGCGCTCTGCAGGTCGCGCGCGGACCAGTCGTTGAACACGGTGTAGCCGACGACGTGGTCGCGGGCCTGCTCGGGAGTCAGGTCACGGCCGTCCCGCCCGATCACCGCGCCCACCTCCAGCTCGAAGTCCAGCACGGACGAACCGGGCGGCACCGGGACGTCGTCCCGGTGGCCGTAGATCGCGTGCGGGTTGGTGAAGTAGAAGGTCGGTGCCGCGTACCACTGCTCGGGGACCCCGGCCACCCCGTCGATCGAGCGGCGTACGCCCTCGACATGCTCCTCGAAGGTAACGAAGTCCCGTACCGACGCGGGCCGCAGCGGGGGCAGCAGCCGTACCTGGGAGACGTGGGGGCCGGACGGGACGTCCAGGGCGGCCCGTCCGGCGCCGAGCAGCCCGGGCAGGCCGTTCACCTCCGTGAGCAGGTCGGTGAGCGAGGTGACGCCGGGCAGAGGGTAAAGGGTGCCGTCGTCCTCCACGACGGCCACGCGGTGGCGGTGGCGGTGTTCGTAGGCGGCGAAACGCATGCTACGGCTCCTGGGGGAGGGGGTCGGTCGAGGGAATGCCCATGAGGTCGTGGCCCGCGGTGAGGCGGCCCGGCAGCCGGCCGCGCGGGCGGAGCCGCGGGCCGCCGCGTCCCCGGTGTGCGGAGAGGGATCAGACCGGCGGGGCGACGAACACACCGCGGTCGGGATCGTTGAAGGACTCCTTGGCGACGAGTTCGTTCATGGGGTTGGCGGTACCCCACTGGTCGGTGACCTCGGGCTGGGAGAAGTCGTAGACGTGTGGGTGCCAGGTGTCCTCGTCCAGACACTCCAGCTCGGTGGTGTACTCGACGGTGTTGCCGTGCGGGTCGAGGAAGTAGGTGAACGTGTTGTCGCCCGCCATGTGCCGGCCCGGACCCCAGATCTTCTTGAAGCCGGCCCGGATGACGCGCCCGGAGCCGCGCATGTACTCGTCGATGCCGCGCATCTCGAAGGAGACGTGGTGCAGGGCGGTGTGCGGGCCCTGGGCGATGGCCATGGAGTGGTGCTGGCTGCTGATGCGCATGAAGTGCATGACCTCGCCCATGTGCGGCGAGCTGAGCGTGTCCGACAGCGCGAAGCCGAGGTGACGCTCGTACCACTCGCGGGTGCGGTTCAGGTCGGGGGAGTTGAGCACGACGTGGGAGAGCTTGACCGGGATGGCCTCCTTCTCCTCGATCTTGCGGTGCTGCCTGACCACGACGTCGGCGGAGACCTCGATGGTGCGGCCGTCGACGTCGAAGAAGCGGAAGCCGTATCCGCCGCCCGGAGTGTCGACCTTCCCCGGCTGGGAGATCAACCGCACGCCGCCCGCCAGCAGTCGCTCGGCGAGGGTGTCGACGTCCGAGGCGGACGCCGCGCCGTAGGAGACCAGGTCGAGGCGCTTCTCCTCGGCCTTGCGGAGCCGGACGACGTACTGCTCGGGGGAGCCCTCGGCGGCGAGGAAGGAGATGCCGGAGTCCTCGGCGACCTTGGTCAGGCCCCAGACGCCGGCGTAGAAGTCGAGTTGCTTGTCGTAGTCGGGCACGGCGAGGTCGACGTGCCGCAGGTGGGTGAGCAGGCGCATGATGTCAGTCCTTCCGGAGGAGGGCGGCGGCGTTCGCGCCGCGGACGGCGTGGAAGTCGGCCTCGGGCAGTCGTGCGGCGCGCAGGGCGCCGACGGGGTCCTCGGTGCCCATGTCGAAGGGGAAGTCGGAGCCGAGCAGCACCCGGTCGGCGCCCGCGGCCCGGACCAGCTCCCGCAGCACGTGCGGGTCGTGGACGAGGGAGTCGAAGTACAGCCGCCTCAGATAACTGCTGGGCGGGTGCGCGCAGTCGGCGCCCGCGTCGGAGCGGGCCGACCAGGCGTGGTCGGCGCGGCCGATGTGGGTGGGCAGGTAGCCACCGCCGTGCGCCGCGATCAGTCGCAGGCCCGGGTGACGGTCGAGGACACCGGAGAAGATCAGGTGGGAGAGGGCGACGGCGTTCTCGGTGGGCTGGCCGACGCTGTTGGACAGGTACCACCGGTCCAGCCGCTCGTCGAGGGTGCACCCGAAGGGGTGCAGGAAGAGCAGCGCGCCGGTCTCCTCGGCCCGGGCCCAGAAGGGCTCGTAGGCCGGGTCGGACAGCTCGCGTCCCGGCGCGTGACTGGAGATCTCCACCCCGGCCAGGCCCTGCTCCAGGGCGTGGCCCAGGGCGCGGACCGCCTGCTCCGGGTGCTGGAGCGGGACCAGCCCGAGTCCGCGCAGCCGCTCGGGGGCGGCCGAACAGTGCGCGGCCGTGGCCTCGTTGGCGAGCCGGTACACCTTCTCGGCCGTGTCCTCGTCGGCCCAGTAGTGATAGTGCGACGGGGAAGGGCTGACCAGCTGTACGTCCACGCCCTGGGCGTCCATCGCTGCCAGCCGCACGGCCTGGTCGGTCAGCCTCGGGACGCGCTCGCGGACCATGGAGCCGCTGACGGCGAGGGCGGCGGGACCGTTGCGCCGGGCGTCCAGCTCCTTGGCCTCCGCCTGTCCGGGCAGACCGGCGACGAGCGCTTCGACCTCGGGCAGCAGGACGTGGGCGTGCACGTCCACGGTGGGCGTGTCCACGGCGGTCACGGCAGCTCCCTGAGCATGGTCATGGTGCGGGCCATCAGACCGGGCACGTCGGCGTCCCGTACCCCGTCGAGCTGCCACTGCCCGATCTGTACGGACGCCTCCACGACCGGGCGGACGCGGGCGATCCGCCGCTCGTAGTACGCCTGGAACAGGACGTCGTCCCACTCGTCGGACCCGGTCAGCATCTGCGAGAGCACCCAGGCGTCCTCCAGGGAGAGGGCGGCCCCCTGGGCGAGGGTGGGCGGGCAGCAGTGCGCGGCGTCGCCGACGAGCACCACCCGGCCGCGGTGCCAGGAGCCCTCGACCAGCATCCGGTCGAACCAGGTGTAGTTGACCTTCGCCGGGTCGGTGATGTGCTCGGTGATCTCCGGCCAGAAGCCGCCGTAGTGCCGGGTGAGGCGGCGCATCTCGTCCGCGTACGACTCGGGCGGTATTCCGGCGCGGTCGCGGTTGGCCTCGACGACGTAGGCGTAGAGCGTCGTCTCGCTGGTGGGGCAGTAGCCGGCGATGTAGGCCGGGCCGCCGTAGGCGAGGTCGGTGCGGGTCACGCCTCGGGGCCGCGGGGCGGCGATGCGCCAGATGGCCATGCCGGTCGGTTCGGGCTTGTCCGTGATGCCGATCGCGGCGCGGGTGGCGGAGCCGAGGCCGTCGGCGGCGACCACCAGGTCGTAGTGGGCCTCGGCGCCGTCGCTGAAGCGGACGGAGACGCCTTCCGCGTCCTGGTCCAGGATGTCGGCGGTCGTGCCGAGGCGGACGGTGGCGCCGCCGGCGCGCACGGCGTCGATGAGGATCTGCTGGAGCCGGGGGCGCTGCATGCCGACGGTGGCGGGCAGGTCCTCGCCGCCGGTGCGCAGGTCGTCCTGGTCGTGCAGGACGGTGCCGTCGGGGGCGGCGATGCCGACCGAGCCGAAGCCGAATCCGGACGCTTCCACCTGTTCCCAGACACCGATTTCGCGCAGCACGCGCAGGGCGTTGCCCTGGAGGGTGATGCCGGAGCCGGCGGTGGCGTTCCAGTCGTCCTTGGCCTCGATCAGGTCCACGTGGAGGCCGGCTCGGCTCAGCAGGACCGTCATGGCGTTGCCGGCCGCGCCCCCGCCGATCACCAGAACCTTACGGGCTTTGCTCATGGGGAACTCCCTCGTTCCGCTGATTACTTGACGGCGATCGGGTTGACGGGTGAGCCGACGGCCCCGGTGATGGGCAGGGGAGCGGCGGTGAGCCAGAAGTCGTACACGCCGTCGGCTGCGCAGTCCTCGGCGAGCGCCTCCAGGTCCCACATCTCGCCGATCAGCAGGCCGATGTGAGGGATGGCGACCTGGTGCAGCGGCTGGAAGGCGTGCTCGAACTCGTTCGGGCGGACCTCGAAGCCCCAGGTGTCGGTGGCGATCGCGGCGATGTCGGTGCCGTGCAGCCAGCCGGCCGTGGTGAACGACAGGCCGGGGGCGGGTCCTCCGGCGTAGTCGCCCCAGCCTCCCCCACTGCCTTCGGCGTGGGGGGAGCCCCGTCGGCGTACCCGGGCGAGCTGGCCGGTGCGGACGAGGACGATGTCGCCGCGACCGACTCGCACACCGTGGGCCTCGGCGGTCGCGGCCAGGTGCTCCTCGGTGATCGCGAAGCCGTCCGGCAGTTCCCCGTCCTCGCCGACGACCCGGCCGACGTCCAGGAGCACCCCGCGTCCGGCGACGTGCGGGGCCATGTGCTCGATGCCGGTGACCAGATCGCCGTCGGAGGTGACGACCTGCTCGGCGGCACGGCCGTTCCACGCCTTGCCGTGGTCGAAGATGTGCCCGAGACCGTCCCACTGCGTCGAGCACTGCAACGGCATCGTGATGACGTCGTCGGCGCCGCCGATGCCGTGCGGCAGACCCTGGTTGCCGAGGGCGGCGTCGGTGCCGGTGTCCAGCATGGTGTGCACCGGATTGGTGCGCCGCCGCCAGCCCTTCTGCGGGCCGTCGATGTCGAAGCGCTGCGAGAGCGAGAAGCTGACGCCCCGCCGGACCAGTGCGGCCCCCTCGCGGCGCTTGGCCTCGTCGAGGAAGTTGAGCGTGCCGAGCACGTCGTCCTCGCCCCAGCGACCCCAGTTCGAGCACGCCTTCGCGGTCCGGGCGATCGAGCCCTCGGGATCGGTGCGGTCCAGCGTCATCGGGCCGCCTCCGCCACGCATCGGGTGCGCTGGGCGCCGAGTCCGGTGATGGAGGCGTCCATGACGTCTCCGTCGCGCAGCAGCCGGCCCCAGTGCATGCCGTTGCCGGCGGGGGAGCCGGTGAGCACCAGGTCGCCGGGGAGCAGCCGGGCGGTCTGCGAGGCGTAGGAGACCATCCGTGCCACGTTGAAGATCATGTCCTTGGTCGACTCGTCCTGCATGGTCTCGCCGTTGAGCTTCAGCGTGAGGCGCAGGTCGCCCGGGTCCGCGATGGACGCGGTGGGCACGAGCCAGGGGCCGAGCGGGGTGAAGCCGGGGGCGTTCTTGCTGCGCAGCCAGTCGGTGCCGATCTGCGGCATGTCCCGGCGGAACACGGTGGCGCGGTCGGTGAGGTCGTTGGCGATGGTGTAGCCGGCGACGTGGTCGAGGGCTTCCTCGACGGGCACCCGGTGGGCCGGGCGGCCGATTACCGCGGCGAGTTCCAGCTCCCAGTCGGGCTTGTCGGCCCAGGCGGGCAGTACGACGTCGTCGTACGGGCCGGTGATCGCGCTCGGCAGCCCGATGAACACGTACGGCAGGTCCTCGGCGGCCCGCCGGTCCATGATCTCGGCGGCCTCCGCGCGCCGTTCCTGCTCGGGACGGTCGTCGCCCGGGGCCCGGTGGGCGAAGTGCAGGTCGATGACGTGCTGCCGGTAGTTGGCCCCCGACTGGAGCACCTGGCGCGGCTCCACCGGAGCGTGCACCCGGAACTCCGCCAACGCCCGGCGTACGGGGCCGGTGGCGCCGGCCAGTGCGGTCAGCCGCGGCAGCACCGCGTCCCAGTCGTCCAGGACCCCCCGCACGGTCAGTGCGGCGTCACCCAGGGCGGACCGCAGGTCGATCACCTGGGCGTCGGGAGTGACGAGAGCGGGGAAGGCGGGGCCCTCGGGAGCGGAAAGGGTGGCCAGGGCGAAGGGTCCGGCGAAGAGGGCGGACGCGGCTTCAGGTTTCACGGACATGTCCTCCTGATTGCGATGGCACCAATCTGGACCCGTCACCCGTGATCAGGGAAATAGATTCTGTGGATGACAGCCATCCACGCGCCGAATTTCCGCAGGTCGTCGTCGTAATGCTAGGAAAGTCGCCGTGAATCTCAGTCGCCTGGACCTCAACCTCGTCGTCGCCCTGCGTGCCCTGCTGGAAGAGCGCAACGTCACGCGCGCCGGGCAGCGCGTCGGCCTCAGCCAGCCGGCGATGAGTGCGGCGCTCTCCCGCCTGCGCCGGCACTTCGACGACGACCTGCTGGCCCGGGTCGGCGGCCACTACGAACTCACCGCCCTCGGACAGGTCCTCCTCGACCGCGTGTCCACCGCCTACGAACTGCTGGAACGCCTCTTCGCCAGCCAGGCGGACTTCGACCCGGCCAAGGAGAGCCGTGAGTTCGAACTCGTGGCGTCCGACTACGCCGTCGCCGTCTTCGGCGCCGAACTCGCCCGGGTCGTGCACCAGGAGGCCCCCGGCATCCGACTGCGATTCGCCCAGACGCCGACCACCGTGGTGGACGCCACGGACACCCTGCTCAGCGCCACCGACGGGCTGCTCATGCCGCACGGCGTCATCAGCGACTTCCCCGCCACCGACCTCTACCAGGACCGGTGGGTCTTCCTCGTCGCCGACGACCACCCGAGCGTCGACGACCGACTGACCCGGGAAGACCTGGCCCGGCTGCCCTGGGTCACCTACCAGCGCACCTACGACGCCCCCGCCGTCCGCCAACTCGGCATGCTGGGCATCGAGCCCCGCGTCGAGGTCTCCGTCGACAGCTTCCAGATCATGCCGCTGCTGATCAGCGGAACCCGGCGCATCGCCCTGATCCAGGCCCGCCTCGCCCGGCTCCTCGCACCGCTCGCCGCCGTGCGCGTGGTGGAGCCGCCCTACGAGGCGGTGCCCCTGCGGGAGGCGCTGTGGTGGCACCCGGTACACACCCACGACGCGGCCCACATCTGGCTGCGGGAGACCGCCGCCCGCGTCGGCAGGCGGATGACCGACGAGCCCGCGGGGTGAGCGAGCCCCGCCGCACGTGAACGGAGGACGTCACCCGCGTCGCGGATGGAATCCATCCGTAACGTGAATGACGGCAGGGGTGGGCAGGGCGCCCGGCAGGACGCATGCTCGGACGGGGCCCATCGGTGCGTTCCCGCTCGACGTCTCCCCCCTCGGCAGCCGGAGACCGGCCTCCTACAGGTCCTGCAGAACACCGAGGGCGAGAAGGCCGTTTGCGCAGAAGACGGCGGTGGGCCGCTCGGGCAGACCGAGGATCCGATGTCCGGCGATGTCCGGCGTCCTTCGGCACAACTCGCCGTCGGTCGCCCCGACGCCGAACCTCGCGGCACGCTCTTCCGGTTACGGGGCGGCTTGGTTCGAGGTGGCGTGGACGGAGCCGAGCAGGTCGAGGGCCTGGGCGTCGGGGCTGCCGGGCTCGGCCTGGTAGACGACAAGTTGTTGGCCCGGAGCGTCCCGCACGTCGAACGCCTGGTAGGTGAGCGTCAGAGCCCCGACGTCCGGGTGGAGGAAGTGCTTGGCGTCCTGGGTCTTGCCACGCACGGCGTGAGACTTCCACAAGTGGGTGAAGTCCGCGCTGTGCTCGGTGAGGGCGCGGACGAGTTCCCGGAGCCGTGGGCTGTCCGGATCGATGCCGGCCGCCTGACGTAGGTGGCTCACGATGGCCTGCGCCGTGTGACTCCACCGGGTGTAGAACTGTCGGCCTGCCGGATCGAGGAAGGTCATGCGGGCCAGATTGTCCGCATGCTCGAAGGGTGAGTGCAGGGCCTCGGCCAGGGCATTGCTCGCCAGGACGTCCAAGGTCCTGTTGATGACGAACGCCGGGGCGCCCGGGTAGCCGTCCATCAGCTGACGAAGGGCGGGACCGACTCGGTCCGTGGTGTGGGTGAACTGGTTGCTCGGCGCTGTCCCGGCCAGCCGGTGCAGGTGCGCGTGGGCGTCGGGGTCCAGCCGCAGAGCGCGGCCGAGCGCGTCGAGTACCTGGGCCGAGGGGTGGCGTTCGCGCCCCTGTTCCAGGCGGGTGTAGTAATCCGCGTTCACACCGGCCAGAACTGCGACCTCTTCACGGCGCAGTCCGGTGACCCGGCGCACGCCGTAGCTCGCCATGCCGACGTCTCGCGGCCGCAGCCCCGCCCTGCGTGCGCGTAGGAACTCTCCCAGATTGTTGTCGGTCATGTCCTCAGGTTAGAGCGCGGGGGCGGTGTGCTGCCTGGGTGCACCGCACCCAGGCAGCACACGACCTGGTGGGCGGTCGCAGACCTGACCAGACTCGGTGTCGGGCAGGAAGATCCGCACCCATGGACGAGGAGAGTCCGCCATGACAGGCAATACAGAGGAGGGCCATGCCGACGCAGTCGGCATGTGGGTGACCGCGGACGGTCACATCCGCCAGGAGCTGCGGCCGGACGGCCGCTACGACGAGGCCCGCGGCAACCGGCGCAGCGCCTACACGGGCCGCTACACGGTGACCGGCAGCCACATCGACTACGTCGACGACTCCGGGTTCCACGCGACGGGTGACATTCGCGACGGCGTGCTCCACCACGAGCACCTCGTGCTCTACCGAGAGGAAACGCAGGCATGACAGACGCAGTCAAGGTGGTGGCGGTTACCGGGGCAAGCAGCGGGATCGGCGAGGCGACCGCCCGCCGGCTTGCCGCAGACGGCCACCGTTTGCTCCTGGGGGCGCGGCGCGCCGATCGTCTCGATGCGCTGACCAGGGAGATCACCGCAGCAGGAGGCACTGCGGCGTTCCAGCGGCTGGACGTCACGGACGCCGACGACGTCCGGGCTTTCGTCTCCGCCGGATGCGAGCGCTACGGCCGAGTGGACGTGGTGGTCAACAACGCCGGAGTGATGCCGCTCTCGCCGCTGGAAGCGCTGAAGACCGACGAGTGGGACCGCATGCTCGACGTCAACGTGCGGGGAGTCCTGCACGGTGTCGCCGCCGCCCTGCCCGTGATGCGAGCTCAGGGGGGCGGGCACTTCGTGAACGTCGCTTCCGTCGGCGCCTACGAGGTCTCTCCGACCGCCGCCGTCTACTGCGCCACAAAATTCGCCGTCCGCGCGATCTCCGAAGGACTGCGCCAGGAGTCCACCGGGAGCATCCGGGTCACCCTCGTGTCCCCGGGCGTGACCGAGTCGGAACTCGCCGACAACATCTCCGACCCAGCTGCCAGGGAGGCCATGAAGGCGTACCGCGCCGTGGCACTGCCCCCTTCCGCCATCGCGGATGCCATCGCCTACGCCATTTCCCAGCCCTCGCAGGTCGATGTCAACGAGATCGTCGTCCGCCCCGCCGCCAGCGCCCAATAGCCCGCGGTAGCGCCAGACGGGTTGCACTCGGCATCTCCGGGCTCCCTCCCCGCCTTCGTCGACTGAGGTGGCCGATGCATTTGTCAGTCCCAGTACGTCTCGTGGGTCAGCCGGTTGCCCTGTCCGTCGAAGGTGTCGACGGACGCGATGGTCTCCCCGTCGGCGATGGGCAGGGCGAACGCACGGTAGGAAGTGCCGGGCAGTGTCACCACCTGCGCTGTGCGGACCGTACCGCCGTCGAGCGTCAACCGGGCCGTGGCCGTTCCCGAGGCAGGGTTGCCGACGAAGATCCGGGTCCCGGACGCCCCCTTGTCGGACAGGCTGCGCAGTCCGGCGGCCTGGACGTTGTCGGCCTCGCCGGCCACGACGGAGCAGCCCGCCCAACGGCCCGCCTGGTGGTCGACCTGGACGCCGCCGATGAAAACCCGTTGGCAGAGCAGCGAGAGGTCCTCCGACCGGGGACCGCCGCCGAGGCCGGAGCCGCCGTCGGTGTCGCGGCCGGCCTTGCCGCCGGCGTCAGTGTCCGTGGAGGGAAAGTCGTCCGGCACGTGCGGATAGAACGTCAGCGTCACCGACCACTCCTTGCCGTCGATGCTGCCGGAGCGGATCACCCGGCTGCGTTCTCGGGCCTCCAACGCGTCTGGATCCGGTGAGACGGAGGGGGACGAGGCCGCGGGAGGCGGGCCGTCGTCCTGCGGCGGGCCGGTCAGCAGCGGCAGGACGACGGCTGCCGTGACCGCGGCCACCAGCGTCCCGGCCGCCGCGGTCACGATGGTGCGGCGCGACCTCCGGGCACGGGCCCCGTCCAGGATGGCCTGCACAGGGGCTGGTCCGGGCGCTGTCCGCCCGGCCGCCCGGGCCAGCGCATGCCGCACGTCCGGTGCGGAATCGGCGGCGTGCAGGGGGCCGAGCCGGTCCGGCACGGAAGCGCCCGAGGCGTCCGAGCTCCTTGAGGCATCTGATTGCCCGCCGGGTGTGTGGGGGCCGGTCATGCGGCGCCTCCGAGATCCGCGCGGCCGTGCGCCGCCAGGGCGGGGTGTGCCCGCAGCTTGGCCAGAGCACGAGAAGCCTGGCTCTTGACCGTACCGGGCGAGCAGCCCAGCGTCCGTGCCACCTCGTCCGCCCCGAGGTCCTCCCAGTAGCGGAGGACAACCACGGCTCGTTGCCGTTCGGGCAGTTCGGCCAAGGCCTCCATCAGCACGTCGCGCTCCTCCAGACGTTCGGCCTCGCCGGACCGCTGCGGACGGTCCGGAAGCAGAGGGGTGAGCAGATGGGCGACCCGTCTGCGGCGGTGGCGGCTGCGGTTGTTGTTCACCAACGCGCGCCGCACATAGGCGTCGGCGTCCTCCCGCCGAACCCGGTCCCACCGCGCGTACACCTTGATCAGCGTCGTCTGCACCAGGTCTTCCGCTTCATGGAAATCACCGGTCAGCATGTAGGCGGTCCTGACCAGGCGGCTCCAGTAGGCCGAGGCGAAGGCCGTGAAATCGTCTTCGGCAGCGAGGGCCGGTCCGATGTGCACGAAGAGTCTGTCCCTGCGGGTGTGTGGGCGGGCAGGCGGTACGGTCCGGTCCCCGGATGCGGACGGCACCCGGGGACCGGGACAGGCGGGTCAGTCCCAGTACGTCTCGTGGGTCAGCCGGTTGCCCTGTCCGTCGAAGGTGTCGACGGACGCGATGGTCTCCCCGTCGGCGATGGGCAGGGCGAACGCACGGTACGAGGTCCCCGGCAGCGTCACCACCCCAGCAGTACGGACCGTACCGCCGTCGAGCGTCAACCGGGCCGTGGCCGTACCCGAAGCCGGGTTGCCGACGAAGATCCGGGTCCCGGACGTGCCCTTGTCGGTCAGGCCGTGCAGCCCGGCACCCTGGACGAAGTCGTCCCGGCCGTCCACGACGGCGCAACCCGCCCACGGCCCGGCCTGGTGGTCGACCTGGACCCCGCCGATGAACACCCGCTGACAGAGCAATGAGGGATTCTCGGGCCGGGAATCACCGAAGCCGGAGGTCCGGTCGACGGTGGGGAAGCCCTCCGGAACCGCCGGATAGAACTGCAGCGTCACCGACCACTCCTCGCCGTCGATGATGCCGGCGCCGACGGTACGGGCTACCGTCCGCTGTTCCTCGCCCTGCGCGTGCCGAGCCGGGTGCTGCTCCCCCTGCGTGGCCGACTGCGTCTGCAGCCGCTTGCCGGAGGCGTCACCGGACACCTCGTCGGCAGCCCAGGCACCGGCTACCGGTGTACTGACCACGATGGCGGCCGCGCCGACGGCGACCGCGAGCTTCTTGAAGCTGCTGGACACGTTGCTCCTACGGGAAGTGGGTGATTGGACCGGAGGGCGCTCTCCACCCACTCCTACTCCGTTTGTCTGCCCGGGGGTTGCACGCGCCGGCAGATCTCCTGGCACTCGCACTCGGGCCAGCAGCCGGGGGCTCCGGCATGGCCGTACGGGCCAAGTGCCGGGCCGGAGGCTGAGTCCTCGACCACGAGCGCCGCCGCCTCCCGTGTTACCGACCTTGCCGTTGGTCTGTCGCGTTGAGCGACACGCCGAGGTCCGGCCCGGCCCGCTGCCGGAGGCGACGTCGCCAAGCGCGGCACGGCGGCGCGGGTCGCCGCTGCCGCGAAGGACCTCCGTCTGCTGTTCGAAAGCCGCAGTCCGCGACTTCGAACGCCCCCGCGCCACAGTGCTGCCCCTGGCCGGCCCGCAGGTCCGGACGTTCCTCTCCGGCCGGGCCCGCGTCGAGCAGCACGCCCCGGCCCGACGACCACAGGCTGCCAACCACCTGCCCGCCCCACTCGGGATTCGGGCCTCGGAGCGCGGTCGTCGTTCCCGACACCGTCGCATGTGCACGCCTGAGGGGCGGCCGGCCTCCCTCAACGCCTCGCCGATCGCCTCGGGTCCCAGGCCGGCCCGTGCAACGGCCGTAGAAGCGGGCCGATGTCAGTGCCAACCCCTAGCCTTCGTACGTGAGTTCAATGATCCAGTCCTATGCCTACGTGCACGCGTCCGCCGTGCACGAGACCCCGGCCGGGCGTTCCCTCGCCCTGGAAACCTCAGGCGGTGCCACGCCGGACGGCGAGGCGGCCAATCCGCGGTTCTTCGACGGGTTCCTGACCGCGCCGGCCGCCGCTGCGACGGCGCTGCTCGCGGTCGCCGACGTCGCCGCCAGCCGCTACTACCGGCCACGGCCGTCAGGCTCCCTGGACCCGGTCGTCACGGCCGGCGGCGACCGGCTGCGGCTGGAGTCCTTCTCCGCCTGCTGCGGCGTCCACGCGCGCCTCGACGTCCTCGCCCCCGGCCTCGACGGTGACGACGTCGGCCACGGCACCACCAACGTCGACATCAACACACCACTGCGTCTGGCCCTCGCCAGGATCGGCGGCCTGGACCCGCTGCACCTGCGGGTGGGGCCGGACGGACTGGAGGCCACCACCTTCGACGGCCGGTTCGTGGAGAAGAAGGTCCCGCTGCCGGAGCGCTGGCTGCGGGGCTTCGCGGAGGCCCAGGTGCTCGCGGCGGGCCTCGTCCCGCGCGCCGAGATACCCGCCGCGGAGGCGGCCGCGGTCCTGAGGGCGCTGCCTCGGCCCACCCAGCGGTCAGGCGCGCACACGACACGCTGGGTGGTGCCCTCGGGCCACACCCTGCGCCCGGCGACCAGGCCGTCGCCCGGTGCCGTGTGCCTGCCCGGCTGCGAGCGACTGGTGAGCCTTCAGCAGGTACTGCGGCACGCGTCGACGGTGCGGGTGTACGCCCCGGGGCCCGAGCGAAACCATGACGAGCGGAGCCGGCACGAACAGGACCGGAGCGCGCCCGTCGCGTGGGAGGCCGCGCTGCCCGGTATGCGGCTGACGCTCCTGCTCTCCCCGCACGCCTCGCGCGGCTTCTCCGGCGAGGGCGGCGTGCTCGACGACCTCGCCACAGGACCGGCGGCGCGGGACACGGACCGGGTGGCGGAGCTGCTGGCCTGGGAGCCGAAGATCGACGTCGCCGACCTGTCCGCGCAGTCCGGCCTGGAGCCCGGACGCGTCCGCGCGGCCCTGACGATGCTGGGGACCGCCGGGCAGATCGGCTACGACCTCGCGGAAGAGGCGTACTACCACCGGCACCTCCCCTACGCCGCGGGCACCGCCGAGATCCGCAACCCACGGCTGCGCGGAGCGAAGGCCCTGGTCGCTCAGGGCGCGGTCCGCATCGACGGCGCGCTGGCGTGGGTGGGCAAGGGCGAGCACGCCTACCTGGTCCGCATCGAGGACGGCGAGCGGATGAGCTGCACCTGCCTGTGGTGGGCGAAGTACCGGGGCGGTCGAGGACCTTGCAAACACGTACTCGCCACCCGCATGGTCCGGAACACGAAGAAGGAGTCGGCACGGTGAGACTGATGGCCCTCGTGGAGGCCGGTGACATCCCCGGCGTGCTCCAGGCGCTGGGCGAACTCGGCGTGGAGCAGCGTGCGGCCCAGTTGCCGGAGCTGACCGCCCGCTACGAGGAGATGGGCTTCCCGGGCTGGCTGCAGCTCACCGCCGAACAGAAGGTGGCCCTGGCCAGCGCACGACTGGGCTGCCAGGTGACCCCGGACGCCGCGGCCCGCCACCTCCACTCGGGCGGACGCTACGTGCCCTCGCACGACGGCTGGATGGTCGACGTCGTGGACCTGTTCCCTGTCGCATGGCGGACCGATCTCGTGGCGCGGCTCGACCAGCAGGTGCGGGAGCGCAGCGGTTCCCAACGCCTCCACCTCGTCGTCGACCACATCGTCCGCACCACGGGCTGCCCGATGCCGGAATCCGACTACTTCCTCAAGGGCTGGCTGAGCAGGCAGTCGTACGGCCCGTCGGACAGGCTCCTGGAGCGGCTGCGCGAGGACCCCCTGACCTCCACGCTTCTCCCACTGGCCCTGCAACGGCCGTCCGTCTCCCTCAGCACCCAGATGCTGTCGGCCCTGTGCACCTTCGCCGCCGAGGGGATGGTGGACCGTGCCGCACTCGTCCGCCGAACCTTCGCGATCGTGGCCGACCAGCATCCTGCCGCCGCGATCCACTACTGGCAGGCCGTGCCCCTCACCGCCGACGAGCACGCCCGGACGGCACCCGAGCGGGCCGCCCTGGCCAAGACGCTGCTCCCGCATCTCCTCCAGGGCGGCGCGCTCAGGACGATCACACCGGTCGTGGCGTTCCTGCGGGCTCTGGCCCCCACTCCGGCCGAGAAGGCTCCCTTCCTCCGGGACCACGTGGCCATGCTCGACCTGTCGTCCCCGGTGGCCTCCCACGGCCAGGAGGTCCTGCGCGAACTGGACGAGGCGGGGCTGCTGGAGGAGGACGTGCTGAGCGAGGCCTGCGAACGCATCCTGCTGCGCCCCGAGAAGAAGCTGGTGCGCGCCCAGCTCTCCTGGCTGGACCGGGTGGCACGGCGGGAGCCCGGACGCGCGGGCCGGGTGCTGGCCGACGCGGTGCTTGCCTTCGGACACCCGGACGTGTCCGTGCAGGAGCGCGCACTCCGTCTCGTCGCCCGCCACCTGAAGAACGCGGGTGACCCGGTGCGGGCGGAGCTCCGGACGGCTGCCGCTTCGCTCGGGCCGGGGCTGTCCGCGCGCGCCGCGGAGCTGCTCGGCACGGGCCACGACAACGGCGCCGAGCGGGTCGCCGAGGCCGAGGTGCTGCCCTACCTGCCCGGGCCACTGCCGGTGCCGGGACCCGTCGGGACGGCCGCCGAGGTCGCCCAGGAGCTGGCGGTGGTCCTCGCCGACGACGACGTGGTGGCGTTCGAGCGCGCGCTGGACGGGCTGGTCCGCCATGCCCGGCTCGACCGTGTGGCGCTGTGCCGAGCGCTCGAACCGGTCATGCGCAGGGAACCGGGCCACCACCGTGACTGCGGGCAGAGCGATCTGTACGACGTCGCGGCGGCCGTACGGGGCGACGAGCCGAGGACACTGTACGGCCGCCCCCACCGCCGAATCAGTCACGGCGAGGCGCTCTCCCCGCCTGGCAAGTTGCTCATGGCGCGTCTGATGGAGGCCCTCGATCTGATCGAGTCCGGCGCGCAGCCGTTCCTGCTGGCCCTGCCGACCCACGTCACCGGCGCGGTCGACGCGGGCGTACTGGTGGAGCGCATCGCCGAGCTGGAGCGTACGCGGGTCGAACCGGCACCGGTCGATCTGGCACAGGCCCTGCTGCGGGTGACCCCCTCAGCGGACGATCAGGTGCGGCGCGCCGCAGGTGACCTGCAGTCGGACGCCGGCCGACGGCTGGCGCGCTGGCTGCGCGACGGCGGGCTGCCGCACCAGGACTCAACTCCGGAGAAGTGGCCGACAGCCGACCCGGCCGACGCCCCGCCCGGACGGTGGGAGCCCGTGTCCCCCGGACCGGATCAGGACATACCGCTTCCACCGGTCGCCGCGGCCGTCCTGGGTACGTACGTACGGGACCGGTCCCTCCGAGGCAGCTACAGCCCATTCGACGCCTACGCCGCACCGTACTGGGTGGCTCAGCTGCCTCATCACCGCGACGAGGTGGCCGCACACGCCAAGAACTCGGTGAACGGCCGCATGCTCGCACGTCTGGCCGAGGCGGGTGGCCGGGCGGGATACGCCCTGCACTGGCAGATCGCCTGGAAGATCGGGTACGACCGTGACGCCGCGGTGGACGCCCTGCTCGTGCTCGCCGCCCAGGGACAGCTGGACGGGCGGCTGCTCGCTGGGCAGTTGCAGGCGTTGAGACGGAACGGATCGAGCTCACCGAAACGTGTCGTCGACGGACTGCGCGCGGCGGCCGAGACCGGCGCGTACGCCACGGTCTGGTCCGTACTGGAGGCGGCCCTGCCCGCGCTGCTGCGCGGTACACCGGTCCGGGAAGCCGGGGCACTCCTCGCGCTCGCGGTCGAGTGCGCTTCGCGCTGCTCGGCCAAGGGCAGTATCCCCGAGGTCGAGGCGGTGGCCGCGCGCACCGGATCGAGCCAGACGGTGAAGCACGCCAGGCTGCTGCGAGACGTCCTGCGCTGAGACCACCGGCCCGCAGCCGGCACTGGTGGAACCAGGATCCTGGCGGCCACGCTCACCCGTCAGGGGCGCCGGGTGACCCTGACGGGCAGGCAGCACCTGGACCATGACGTCCAGTTCCGCCATATCAACGAGTAGGCCAGAGAACATATGGGCGCCGGTGAACCGGCCGGCTGTTCTCCCCGGCGGCCCGCCCTGGCAGTCATACACCGGGTGCCCGCGCAACCCGACGTGAGCAAGGACGGCTCTTCGGAGTCAACACCAGCACCGTCACCAGAGCCGTTCACCAAGTCGAGCCCCTCTTGGCGCGTACGTCGTGTGGCGTGGGCGACCCGATCCCGTGCACCGCGGTGGCCGTCAACATCGTCCAGTTGCGAGTCGGCCGCTGCGAGCACGGGGTTGGCGCAGACTGGCCTCACGTCCGTTGCAAGGAAGGGCGTAGGTAGGGTGACCTGGTGTTCTCAGACGTAGGCCCCTTGAAACAGTTGGTCGTGGCGCTTGTGGGGCTGTTCTTCCTCGGTGTGCCGTCGCTCGTTGCGCACCGCAGGAGGGTTCAGCGCCTGCGGTGGGTCGTCGTGGTCAATGTCATCGGCGTTCTCACCGGGTTGTTCTGGTTCGTGGCCCTGTTCATGGCGATGTCGATGGCCACCCGTCAGCCTGACCGCGCGCTGGCGCCGGGCAGTCAACCGGGCCCTTGACGACTGGCCGTCGTGCCGTCTCGACGGTCGGCCGTCGGCGCGGGTTGTGCGGCGAGTGGACCTCCGCCCCGACGAATGGCCTTCCCGCCGCAGATGCGGGCGCCTTCCTTCCGCTCGACGGCAGTGACAACCGAAGCAGTATGGAAACTATAGTTTACATAGACCGTCCTGGTGAACTATAGTTGTCGCATGACGGCCTCTGAGATCACCCCAGAAGAGCAGGCGGAACTCGGCAAGGCGCTGTACGACGCCTTGAACCCCCTGGCCTCGGCCATCCGCTCCCGGGAGACCGGGTTGTCCGCCGACCGTATGTGGGACGCGAGTCCGGTCGACGTGGCGCTGTCCGTCCTGGCCGCGTGGAAGGTGATGGATGGGGAGGTCAAGCGACTCACGGAGCGGGCGGCAGTGACCGCCGGCTCCTACGGTGCGAGTTATGAGCAGTTGGGAGAGGTCTGGGGCATCACCCGGCAGGGTGCCCGTAAGAAGTGGCCCGACGCCGTCAGCCGCTCAGCACCCACGACAGCGGGCAAGAGCACGCTTGCGCTGTTCGGAGGGACCGCTGAGTTGGTGCGGTCGCCCTCCGGCGGATGGGGCTGGACTGGCCGAGGCGCTGATGGAGCATCCGGCACGGCCGCCGATGGGGCACGGTACGCGACCGCAGAGGAAGCAGCCGCCCACGCGGGCGCATTCCTCAAAGAACACGCCCTCGGCGTCGAGGATTGAGTCCTGAAGCTTCTCACGTGGGTCACCTGCGAGCCCAGATGAAGATGGCGGCGAGGTGGAGTGCGGCCTGGCAGGCTCGGCAGTGATGGACACGGCCGGGCGGCAGGTGGTGGCCGCCGGCCTGAGAGACTCCTCTACGAGACCGAACGTGCCGATGAGTCTCGCGACGATCGCCCCGCTCGCGGTTCTCGCCGAGCCGGCAGTTACGGGATCAAGAACTCAAGCTCGGGCCGGTCCCACGTCACCGCGGGAGGGTTCGCTGAGGCGTTTCCGGTGGGCTTCCCGCCAACACGCCGTCTCTACGGCGTATGGGCATCATCGAGCTGTGCCGGGGTGGCGCCGCGCGAGACACCGTGAATCGCTGCGGGTCCGACATGCGTAGTACGCGCGGGCAGCGGGAACAACACGAAAAGTCTGAGCGGGGGAGCGCCCAGTGTCTCGGGTGGAGGGGAAGGGATGACCGGGGACCGCGTCAGGTGGACGAACGGCGTGCGTCGGCGGTCCCTGCTGAACCCCGTGTACGCGGCAGCCTTGCTCTTCCACCCTGCGTGGATTCCCCCGGCGCTCGATCCCAGCATCGATACGCTTCGACGGGTGCGCACCATCGCTGGCCTTCTCACCTGCTTCGGCGTGCACGTAGCACTCGCCGATTTCAGCATCCCGTCACCGCTGAGCAAGATCAATAATGTGGTGCTGATTCTGCTGACCGTCCATCCCGTGACGGTCGGCGTCATGCTGCTGGTCTGGCGGAAGCGCGGCCACCAGGTCCGCACACTGAGGGTGCCCGTACTGAGAGGCTTCATCCTGCTGGCCTCCTACGTCGGTGCCCTTTTGATCCTCATCCAACTCACGATCGCGAGCCCGGAGAGCGAGACCAGCCCCGGTGCGGAGATGATCCATATCGGTGTTGCTCTCTGGCTGTTCTGCTTCGTCATCGTCGCGTCGCTGGCGGTCATCAAGAATCTCTTCGGGAGCGCCGCCATACACCCCAGCCTGCCTGCGCTCCTTGCCACGATCATCACCTGGCTGGCCGCGTTGCTGGATCTGAACACCGACGAGGTCGTCTTGGGCGTGGTCCTCGTCCTGAGCGGCCCTGTGACGGTTACCGCCGTCGCCGTCCTCGA
This sequence comes from Streptomyces sp. AC602_WCS936, assembly GCF_019049125.1. NCBI lineage: Bacteria > Bacillati > Actinomycetota > Actinomycetes > Kitasatosporales > Streptomycetaceae > Streptomyces > Streptomyces sp. AC602_WCS936. The sequence continues at coordinate 64,708 of NZ_JAGMUF010000057.1, forward strand.
ACTGTCCAGGCTTCGTCGACACCACGGCATAGAGTTGCTCACCCATCCTGGTGCGCCTCCGCAGCCTGGTCAGCCCCGTCCGGGCGGCGGGGCCGACTTCCAACCGTTCTGGTTCGCTGTGCCGGTGACGCGGCCGCTCTTCGCGGAAGACGGTTCACCGAACCCGGTGGCGCAGCTGACACCTGGCACCTGGTACCTCGCTGTGGAGCAGCGCTGTGAGGGTCTGGTCGCACAGACACAGGACGGGCATCGCGGTGTTCTACGGGACAGCTCCGACATTGAGCGCGGCTAACTGATCGTGTTGATCCTGTTTCTGACGACCTGTGGGAGCAGGCGGCCCCCGCTTCGAACCTCGTCAGCCGAAAGCGACTCACCTCCACAGCACTCATCATGTTCCTCCGCTGGCTCACCGAATTGGGACGCATATCGCCCGGACAGCTCCCAGGACTTGTCCGGGCGATCGTGCGGGGATCGGCGATTTCGATCCATGGAGTGATCTATCGATCCTGCTCAGTGATCATCTTGAGCATGGCGTGGGCTGTGTTGCTTTCGGAGTCGATTCCGTGAACCTCGGTGTCTTCAAAAGTGACGGCCGCGGCGCTGCGGGTGAACATGGCCCGCTCGTACTCGGTGAGCGGGGCCTCGTTGTCGTCGAGGTAGGTCCTCACGAACGATGTGCCGGCGTACTCGGGTGTGGCGTCGGAGAGCAGCGGCCGGACATGCGACCACGCACCGTCCGCACTGACCAGCAGACTGGTGACGACAGTGCCGCCGTCGGTGAACGTCACTTCATGACGGCCCTCGCCGAGAACACGGGCGCCAGTGACCTTGTGCCCCCACCGGTGCGGACGGAGTGCAGTGACGGGACCTCTCTGAACGAACCGGCTGCTGAAGGGCGCTGAGCGGCTGATGAAGGCCTTCTCGCGTGGCGGTGGCCAGGAGCCACACGGTGCGGCGGGGGCCGTCCGGAAGCGCCCTGCGGGGTCTCCCGGACGCGACGCACGGTCCGGCTGAGCTTCCTCGCGCTGCGGTCGTTTCGTAAGGACTTCTTTGAGCTCCGGGGCACGGCTGCGAAGTGGCCCCAGGCGGCGTACGGAGTCTGGTCCCCTCTGCCCTCAGAGCGCCGACTGCATGTGATTGATCAGGGAGATTCAATCGCCTCGGATGCGGGCGTGCAGGTGCATGTCGTGTCGGCCGTCATCGTGGACCGCGGCGCTGCGCTTGGTGCCTTCCAGGAGATAACCGGACTTGGTGGCGACCCTGCAGGAGGCATGGTTACGGGTTGAGTGGTCCAGATGCAGGCGCTGGAAACCGATCTCGTCCAGGGCCCAGACAGTGAGCGTCGTGAGGGCGCGCGAGGCGATACCAGCGCCGCGGGCGGCCGGGAGAACCCAGTACGCGACGTCGGCTATGCCGTCGTCGAAGTCGAGGCCCCGCAGTGCGATCCGGCCGAGCACCTGGCCGTTGTCGTGAGCGATTGCCCAGTGGCCGCCCTTCTCAAGTTCCCAGTCCTGACGGTATGTATCGAACCACTCCCGGACCTGAGTCTCGGTAGCAGGCCGACGTGTGTGCCAGCGGCAGATCTCCTCGTCTTGGTATGCGGAGAGGAATGCTGGTGCGTCGGCTGGGGCCCAGGGACGTAGCAGCAGTTTCCCGGTGGTGGGAAGCGCTGGTTGGGGAAGATCAGACAGGAAGCCAGAAGGAATGACGGGCGGCGTGGACAGAGCGCGAGTCATGGGCCATGGTCGCCCGGCGATGACTACGCACGTCAAGGTCACAGACTCGGCTCTTCATATGGCGACTCGTTCGCCGACCTGTTCAGGAGTGATTGGCCGGACACTGCCTGTCCGGCGGACCGCACCGCAGTCGGCGACGTTCGGCGGAGGAACACATACGGGAGAGGCGTGCCGGCATCGACTTCGACTTCGGCCTGGCCAGCCGGGCTCACGCGCTCGACTGGGTGGTGGCGCTGCACGACAATCCGGCGGCCATGCGCGGGCTGGCCGCGTCCGTGCACCCGCTGGTACGTCGCAGCGTGGCCCGGACGCGGTGGCTGCCCGCCGACGTGGTCGAGCGATGCGGCTGCGGGTGTGGCGGTGGCGGACCGGTAGCCTCACCTCACCCACCCTGACCGGCCCCTCAACCACCCCCGCTTTCCCCGGGCCGGCCTGCTCCGGTTCGCCGACGACCCGGACCCCCGGAAGCGGCGGCTCGCCCTCGAAGACCCGCGCTCCACGGCCGAGACGGTCGACCGGTCAGCCCGGGACGCGGAGACCCGCAGGTGCGGCTGCGGGCGGCGACCGACCCACGGCTGTCGCCGACGGTCGTGGAGGACCTGCTCGACGACCCGACCGACTGGGTGCGAGCGGCGGACGTCAGACATCCGCGGCTGCCCGCCCCAACGCTCGTACGACTGCTGCGCGACCCGGATACCGCGTATCGGCAGGTGGTCCGTGGGTGAGAACACGATCACAGGCGAGTACAAATCGCTGGCTCACTATTTCGCAGGTCTGTGAGGTCTCCGAAGGGCGGCTGGTCTGGTCGCGAACTGAGAGAGTTCCTCAGCGGTGGGCTGTCAGGATGCGGACGCATTCTTCCAGACAGGAACGAGTTGATGTTGCGCCTTCCTGGGCCCAGACAGCATGAGCACTGGTACTCAGCTTCACGTGCAACCATTCCCTGAGAGGGGCGAGTCATGGCACGTCCGTCTCTCTGCCCGCCCGAGCTTCGTGAGCGCGCGGTACGCATGGTCAGAGAAGTCCGTCCGGACTATCCGACCGAGTGGGCCGCGATGAAGGCAGTAGCGGCCAAGCTAGGGATCGGCGCGGCTGAGACGGTGCGGACGTGGGTCCGCAAGGCGGAGGTCGGCGCGGCCAGCGGCCCCGCGTCACGTCCGAGGAAGCCGTCAAGAGCACGCAGCTGCGGGCCGGGAACGGGCGGGCACTGGCCCGCCGCCTCGGCCGCCGCGAGCACATGAGCGACACCGTCCAGGCCACTGCCGGTCTGCTGTCCCATCAGCAGACCGCGGACCTGCCGACGACACGGCGGAAGTGAACACCGAGCCCCGCCGCCATCCTCGATGCCTCACCGCCTACCGTGCACGAGCTCGTCAGGAGCGTCGTCCGACCAGGCCCTGGTAGAGACGGCGTTTCTGCTCGATGGTTTCGGCCCCTGCCAATTTCTCCGCCCATTCCTTCTTTATCGTCTCCAGGAATTCGTGCCAGCGCTGTCCGCCCGGCTTCTCCATTTTCTTCAGCTCGACCAGGCGCTGGTTGTTCTTCATCTTCCCGGAGCCGACCTTGTCCTGTTTGTGGCCGTGCAGCACCGACTCGGGGTTGGCGGTGGCCTCCGTGGACCTGATGCCGTGGTGGTATCCGACCGGGCTGCGGGCGTGGGGCGCCACCGTCTCGATACCGACCAGCAGGGAGCCGTCCCGTGCCGCGGTGGGCGCGGTGAACACCAGGAGCATGTGCCCGTAGGAGCCGTCCGGCAGCACCACGTCGCCGTTCCAGTCCTTGGTTCCGAGGCCGCCGCCGGAGATGTTGACGCCCAGTAGATCCGGGTTGGTCATGCCCGGGGTGAAATCGGAGAGCTTGTTCTTCAGCGCCGAGCCGACGCCGCCCTGCTCCTTGAAGGCGCCAGGCTGGTCGTCCTTGTTGGGGCCGATGGTGGCACGGTGTGTGGCAAAGTCACGCACCACCACGTGCTTGTCGCGGACGCCATTCTTCGTGATGCCGAGGTTGTCGAGTAGCTGATGGGGTTGCTCACCCGAGCTGAGGGCGGGGATGCGGATGTTGACGCGTCCTCCGTGCGCGAGCGCCCGGATGACGTCGCCGTCCTTGTAGTCGAGGTGCCGGCCGTCGGTGCCGCCGACCTGGAGTCCGTTCTGCAGGACGAGCAGGAGGTTGGTGAGGATGGTGCGGGCGAAGGCATCCCGCTCCTTCATCTCGGCCTCCGGGCTCTCTCCGTCGGAGTGCTTGTGGTCCTTACTCACCCCCTCCGGGAACAGGGTGTCCACGGCTGTCTCCCTGATCTGCTCGTCCCGTTCGGCTTCCAGCTTCCGGCGTTCCGGATCGTCGGTTCCCATCGACTGGCTGTTCATGAAGCGGCCCAGGGTGTAGGCCGGGTTGTCGGGGATGCGGGCACCGCCTCGCGGGGCCTGCTCCCTGAAGGCGATGGTGGCGGCCAGGATGCGTTGTCCCGGAGACAGCTTCAGCCATGTCGAGTAGTTGGCCTGCTCCTCGGCGTTGTCGGCCTGCGTCGCCTTGCCCGTGACGCCCTTCTTGGCACCCTTGTCGGTGCCGGACTTCGCGCCCAGGCCGGCCGCGTTCTGCTCTCCCTCGGCATAGGTGCCTATGCCGATGTCCTTCAGCCAGTCCGGCCTCGCCGTCGACAGGGCCTTGATGTCGTTCACTTCGTCTTCCTGGAAGGGCTTCCCGAGGACGAGTCGGCGCTCCAGGACTCGCCGAAGCCGGGCATTCTCCCACAGCCACTTCTCCGGCCACTTCTTATGCGGCTCCCAGAAGTTGAACTTCCGCTTCTTCTGCAGCGTGTTCTTCTCGATCGACTCGGCCAGCCGGGTGACCAGGGGATCGACCGGCTGGGCGTTCTCCTCCGAAGGCGCGTCCTTGGGTGCCGCGGCCTGTTGCGTCCGCTGAACGGTCGCCGTCGCCGCCCGGTTGCCCGCCGCGCGCTGGATGTCCCTCAGCTCGGCGGGGCCCGGCCGGCCCGGTCCGCCCGCCGTCGGCGCGGACAGCGCCGTGGCCTGGGGCGAGGACACGGACCGAGCGGGTAATTTCGGCTTGTTGCGCTCGTCGGTGCTGTGCTGCTGTTCATGCATCGTTCAAGGTTGACGGCTTCGCGGCGACTGCTCAAGGGATATGAGGGCAACCCGGTGTCTCCGGTCAGGCCGGTCTCGGCGAGGCAGCCGTCTATGAGGTCGCTGCGGTATTGGATGTGTCGTAAGCCGCGTCGGATGCGCTGCACCGAGGAGCACGCATTGAACATCCCCGGCACCGGCACCGTGAGCTGGAACCCCGAGGCCCTCAACGAGATTCACTCGAACGACGAGGGACGTCCCGTCCTGTTCGCCAACGCCCGCGTCCTGACGATGGACCCGCTGATTGGAACCATGCCGGCGCCGACCTCCTCTTGGTCGCCTCCCCGGCCGTCGCGGTCGGACCCGCTATCATCACCGCGGCGGGGGACGACAACGCCATCGTGGTCGACTGCACCGGCCTGACCATCGCCCCCGCCGTCGTTGACACCGTCGCGCTGGCCGACGGCCGCGGCCACCGCTCCGAGTACGTCGCGACGCCGACACTGGGCAACACTGCCGACTTCCTGGTGCTGCCCGACGGACTCGCCGCCGACGTGCCGAGTGCGGTGGCCACCCTCGTCACCCGGCCAGAGCAAGTGCGCGCACTCGTCGCGGCCGGCCGACCGGTTCTGTCGTCTCGCTGAACCGGGCCGCCCGCGCAACCGCACGGATACCGCCGTGGCCGAGATCCGGGCCTCAACCCTCGTCATCATCGCTGCTGCCGCTCGTCGAGATGGGGCAACAGCACCGCGAACCGCACAGCGAGTTGACCGCGAACCTCGTCGGAGACGCGCGCCTCAAGACCAGATCGGCTGGCCCGGCCTAAGGTTCGCAGTCTCCGAATCAGACGCCGCGGCCTCGAGGTTCCGGACGTGCGGCAGTCTGCGGTGATGACTGACCTCATACACGCTTGGGAACGCATCGAGGCCTGGCTTCGGGAGCATCAGTGCACCAGTGCTCTCGCCTCGCTTCATCCACCCGCCTCCGAAGAGGCCCTCCAGTCGCTTCAGGGCGCCATCGCGTATCCGCTGCATCCGGACCTCGTCCAGTGGCTGAGGATCCACGGTGGCGCGCCGCCGTACCACGTTCCGGTCTGGCCGGGCGGCCACGTGCCGTACGACGTCGATGTACTTGCGGGCGGTCCCGAGTACATGGAGGAGATGCTCGAGGAGTTCAGCGAGCAACGTGCCGAAGACGGGAAAGGGCGCCGTCTGTTTCAACGGGTCGCAGTACACCTGCGCCGTGGTCAGTGTGTAAAAGATCTACGTGGACACCACCAAGGCCGACTGAGCGTCTACATCAGTGCCATGTCGTTGAGGCCGGGGGCACCGCGCGGTGCCTCCCAGCCCGTCCCTGTTGTGAAAAGGGTGTCCTCAGTTGAACCTTCGAGCCCGTCTGTGTACCAGCCCAGCGGTGTGGACCGCGTCAGTCTGGGTGGGGATCGTCCTCGTCTGCTTCCTTCACGTGCTCCACCTGGAAGCCGACCAGGTCACCAATCTGCAGCAGGGACGCATCACCTTCACCGGTGCCACGCACGCCCACCTCGCTCACGCCCCCCAAGACATACCCGCAGCACGCCCCGCCGAAGCCGCCTACACCGCAGTCTCTGCGCTCGTCCCCGCTCAGGAGTCCTGGTAGACGTGCGAACGACAGTCACCGACCGCCTGACGAGCAGCCCCGTCGCCGCACTGCTGGCCCTGGCAGGAGTCGCCGCCAGCGTCCTGGTCGGCCACGGCGGCCTCGACACGGTGGTTGGCTGCGGAATCCCCAGCGACAGCCGCCCCTCCCGAACAGCGGCGGACTGGATCACCAACGCCGATCACGTCGTCGTGGCCACTCCGACAGCCGAACAGGACACCAACCGGCGCAACTTCACCAAGGGCGCCATCCAGTATCAGACCGACCGAGCGGTGACGTTCCGCACGGACAAGATCCTCTGGTCTTCCCCACGTCCCCGGCAGCAGATCGGGCAGGACTTCGACATGGTGAGTGCCGGCTGGAACGTCTACCGCGACAGCGGCAAGCGCACCAAGCGAACGACCGCTGCGGCTCCTCGCCTCGAACCCGGCCACACCTACCTCCTCGCCCTGCGATGGGCCTCCGGGCAGTGGGCAGTACTCGGAGAAGGCGCCGCCGTCCCCTTCGACCACCAGACCGTCGGACAAGGAGAATGGTGCGGACGCACCCTGAGCAAAGAGGATGTCGCCCGCGGCGAACGCTTCTCTCGCAAAGATGATCACAGCCTCGAGAAGGCGGTACACGGCCAGGACGAACAGGCCGTCACCCGAGAACTCACACGGGCCGAGACCGAATCGCGGGCAAGAGGACGCTGATACGCGGGGAGGACGCCCCTCAAGACACACGGGCCCTTAGCTCCGTCCCCCTTTCATTCTGGAGTGCTGCGAAATGTGGGGACCGGCTGAGGCAGGCGGCGGCTCGGGCCAAAGACAACAGGGGCGGCTCACGCACGCCCCGCCATCACCTCCGCGAAGTACCGTCGCGCGGTCCTGGTGCGGTACAGCTCTCAGGACTCCGCGGCCCGTCCGAAACGCGGCGCGCTCTCGTCGTCGAGTGCCGACAGGAAGCCGCCCAGAGTGTCGGTGACCTCGTCCAGGCTGCGGGCGCTGAAGAGCACCGGCTGGTACCCGGAGATGTCGTAGTCGGTGGCCAGCATCGCGCGGATGTCGAGCGGACGGATCCGAGCCTGCCGCAGGCGGCAGATCTCCCCGGACGAGGAGAGCAGAGCCGCCCCGTAGGCCTTGGGTGTCCCGCCCTCGGCGAGGACTCCGTACTCCAGAGTGAACCAGTACACGTCGCTGATCATCTGGAGGACGTCCTTGCGCTCGGCGCGCATTGCCGCTTCCCCGATCAGCCGGTAGATGTCGGCGAAGGCCGGCGAGGCCAGGTGGATCCCGTGACCGAAGACGTCATGGATGATGTCAGGAACCGCTTGTTGCCGACCACACCGCCCGCGAGGGTGAAGTCGAAGCCCGTCAACCTTCGCAGGTGCAGCCCGACCTCGGCGTGCTGCGGGATGTGGGCCGCTGGAACGGGCGCCTGCTCACGGGCGTCGAGGGCGGCACGGCAGGCATGCTCACGTTGGGCGTTCCGGAGCCGCTGGTGGACGGTCCGCCAGGTCTGCTGCTCGGTCTCGGTGTAGTCCACTCGCGGTGAGGGGTCACCGACCCGGTGTCCGCGGGCCAGCGACGCGATGGACCGGCGCCGCGGCAGGTAGCGGGGATCACTGAGACCAGGGTGCCTGGCGGCCGCGTCGAGCCGGCCGTCGGTCGCGATCGGAGTACGCACGCGTATGTCTCTCACAAACCGATTGTCGCGGTCGGCACGCTTCCAGGAAGGGGCACAGTCCTGCTTCACCTCGGCCTGGACGTAGGCGAGCCGTGCCCTCACCGTGAACGGCTGTCCCGGACTGTTCGTGAAGTGCACCAGGAAGGACATCGCCACGTCCCAGGTGATGAGAGTGCCAGGGCGTCCACGGAGTCTCCGCCAACTTGAAGTAGTTGGCCAAAAGGCTGGTGCGACTGGCTCGCCGCTGTCCACGCGCACCGCCAACCACCTCGCCGATCTGCTGCGGAGCCATCTGAAGGCGTTCCGGTCCAGGTGGCGGATCCGGCCGCCGGGGACGATTGCGGTGATCGTGCTGGCCGTACTGCGCCATGACCAGCGCGTGGCCGACATGGCCGGCGGCAACGACGTGTCCGAGTACACCGTCCGCAGCCGGCGCGACGAGTTGATCGGACTGCTCGCCGCCCAGGCGCCGCGGCTGGACCGCGCCCTGAAGAAGGTCACCAAGCAGGGTGGGGAAGCGGTCCTGATCGACGGCACCCCCATCCGCACCCAGCGCCGCTCCGGCAAGGCTGACCGGCGGAACTACGCCGGCAACCACCGCAGCCACGGCCTGCACGTCCTCGCCCTGACCGACGAGAACGGCCGCCTGATCTGGACATCCGCCGCCCAGCCCGGCCGCACCCATGACAACGCGCCGCCCGCCACGACGACATCCTGGCCCAACTACGTGCCGCCGGCCTCGGGGCACTGGCCGACCTCGGCTTCCGCGGCCTGGACAACGACATCCTCGACCCCGTGATCGTCACCGGCTACACCGCCAGCCGCACCCACAAGCTCACCCCAGTCCAGAAGGAAGCCAACCGCGTCCTCGCCGTCGGACGGGCATCGGTCGAGCACGGCTTCGCCCACCTCAAGAACTGGAGGACCCTCACCAAGCTCCGCACCGATCCCGCCCGCGCCACCCGCCTCCTGCGCGCTCTGCTCGTCCTGACAAGCCTCGAAGTCAACCGTTGACGGATGATCTTCTCCGCAGACCCCCATGGGGGACGGCGGCCAGCGTCAGGTTCAGGCGGGGGTGAACTGCTTCCAGGACTGGGCGCCGGTGCCGTTGCACATGGAGATCGGCGCCGGTCGCTTCCAGTGTGCTCGACGAGATCGATGACGAGGTGTAAGCCGCCTCGCTGCGAGAATCGGGTCCTTGCCCGGCTTGCCCTGTCAGTCCGTACGTCTGGCCGTCAATGATGGCACTGGAAGGTCCCGGACCGCAGTCGGCGGACGGACTGGAACAGCGGCGAGGACCACGGGGAACGGACAGGACACGCATGCGGAGTCTGAGGCATGGACCGAGCACAGCCGCGTACGGATGTGGTGGAGCCGGAGGCGGCGACTGGTCACGCTTCGGGGCAGAGCGTGTTGCGTAGCCCTATGTTGATGTGGCGTGCGTCGTCTTCGGTCGGCATGACACCGTTGTAGGAGAACAGCTCCATCGCACTGTCGACCGTGTCCGGGACACCGCCGTCGAGGTTGACGCACTGGTAACGCGCCTTTTCGATGGCCTTGTCCCGGTCCTGGACGAGCTTGGGGTTGACGTCCTTGATGGCCGCGATGACGGCGCTTCGCTGGGCGCCGGTGGGCGCCGGCGGGACGACCTTGTCGGCCTCAGATGTGCCACTGCTGTCAGGGGTGCCAGGAGCCTCAAGTGCGCTGCTCGGAGACGTGGGTGCGCTGCTCGCGGCCGCGGGAACCTCGCTCGGGGTGGTGCCCCCCTTGCTGTCGGTACCGTTGTCGTTGCTGCAGCCGACAAGGCCGAAGGTGAGTACGACGGTGACGGCTGCGGTGGTGGTACGGATGCGCATTGTTCCCCCTGAAAGTTGCGAGTCCAAAGAGCATCATGCGCGCTCGATGCGCTGGGAGTGGAGCGGTCACATAACTGTGACACGACAAGGCCCAGACCGGGACTTTGTCCGGGACGATCCGCCTTCCGGCCAGGAGGGGAGTCCCGCCCGGGCTCCGAAGGCGACCACATCATTCGGCGTCGCAGTGTGCGTCGTCCTCGCCCTTCTGGCTTTCCTCGTGCCGCGCCTGTCCCACCACCCGCAACGCGGTACTCAGCGCACACTCGGTCTCGGGTCACGGGCCGGTGGGAAGGCTCCCGGCATCCTCGGGCGAGCGCTCAGCAAGCCGTTTCGCACCAGTTCCAAGGCTGTCGGCCGCAGCGGGTCGGCCGGCCGGCGAGCCCGTGGCCACATGCCGTTCTGACCGGCGCCGCGGTCTGTGGTGAGCCTCTCCAGGAGAAGCCGCAGGACGGTGTTCCGCGCAGGCGCCGGAAGGTGCGGGCAGGGAGACTGCGCCAGGGCTTGCTGGGTGGCGCAGCGTCCAGCGAGCCCGTCGGCGTCCGTCCGGCTCGGTGCCCTTTTCCCTTGCTCGACATCATGACTCGTCGGAAGTCGTCTCTCATTTACAAGTTCCGTCGAAAATAGGCATGTTGGCCACCATTCGGGGCATTCGGCCCGGAAGGCCGACGTGACGTGACGGCGGCTGGCACTCGTTGAGGGGATGGGGATTCGCATGCGTTACAAGGGGACGAAGGCCGGCGCGATCGTGGTTGCCGCGGTGACGGGGAGCGTTGTCCTGGCGGGGTGTGGTGACGGCAGCGGTTCGCAGGTCGAGGGGGGCGGCGCGTCGCCGAGCGCGAGCAGAAGCGCCGACGCCCAGGAGCAGGGCACGACGGAGGTCCGGGCCGCCTACGAGAAGACAGCCGAAGCCGAGTCCGCGCGGATGACGATCAAGATGAATCTCGCCGCGGCGGGCAAGAGAATCACGTCCGACGGCGAAGGCGTCCTGGACCTGGCCACGGGCGACAGCGTCATGACCATTACCGCGCAGGACAAGACCATCGAGCAACGCGTGGTCGACCAGGTTCTCTACCAGAAGGTGCCGGGCCAGAACGCACCGAGTGGCAAGCCCTGGATCAAGATTGACCTGGAGAAGGTCGCCGGACAGCAGGGCCTGAGCAACCAGCAGATAGGCGACCCGGCCCAGACCGCCGCCTACGCCAAGGCGATCACGGACAAGGACGTCACCAAGGTCGGTACCGAGAACGTCGGCGGAGTCAGCACCACGCATTACAAGGTCTCCGTGGACGTCTCCAAGCTGCCTGGCGGCGAACAGATGAGCCAGCAACTCGGCCCGACGCTGCCGATGCAGGTCTGGCTCGACGACGAAGGCCGGCTCCGGCGCCAGCAGATCGACCTGACCGTCAAGGCCCCGGCCTCCGCCTCCGCGAAGCCGGAGGGCAGCGCCTCGGCGCAGCAGCTGAAGATGAGTACGGTGATGCAGTTCTCGGACTTCGGGACCGAGGTCAACGCCGAGGCCCCGCCGGCCGACCAGGTTGCCGACATGACCGACAAGGCCCTCCAGGGCAGTCGGCAGCAGAGCTGAGTGGCGCAGGCCCGGTCGGTGCCCGCTGTCTGAGACCGTCAGACGGCGGGTCACCCAGTCCGGCCGGCCGCATCGAGTCCAACGCGAGCCTGAAGCACCTGTCCTACCGGGCGATCCGCAACAACCCGATGTTCTTCGACCGGGGCGAGGGCGGCACCTTCGAGGAGCTCAGGGACCGCGGGACGCTCGGGCGGGCGGTCCCGCAGCCCGGCTTCGGCGTGTGTGTCGTACCGGTTCTCCACTTGGACATGCGGGGCGCGGGAGACACCGGCCTCGGCGGCGACGTGCGCGATCGGGCGGGTGCGGCAGCGCTCCAAGAGCCGTCGGCGTCCCTTGATGGTCAAGAGGGCGTTCGCATGTGTCACCGCAGCATCTCGATGCTCCGGCTGGCCGTGATGACGGCATGCAGGGGGAACGCGATGAGCAGCGCGACCGCGACGAGGAGCCCACTCGCCCAGAGCGGTCCGAGGACCCCGGCTTCGGTGCCGAGCGTGGCCGCACCGACGACGGGGCCGGCGGCGGCACCCACGTTGAGCGCCGCGGTCGCGTATGAACCGGCCATGGTGGGGGCTCCCACGGCCTGGTAGAGGACCCGCGTGATCAGCGTGCTGCCCAGCGCGAACGACAGCGCGCCCTGCACGAACACGAGGAGGAACAGGGCAACCGGCTCATCGGCGAGCACTGCCAGGGCCGGCCAGCCGATGAGCAGCAACGGACCACTGACCGCGATGACCGGACCGGGACTTCGGTCGGACAACCGTCCGGCGGTGGTGACGCCCACGAAGGACCCTGCGCCGAAGAGCACCAGAGCGACAGAGATCCACAGCTCGTCCAGCCCGGCGCTGTCGGTCACTACGGGGGCAAGGAAGGTGAGGCTTCCGAAGGTCGCCGCGTTCACCAGCGCGCCGAGCAGCATCACCAGGATCAACCTCGGCCGGGCGAGCTGGGCGAGCTCCGCTCGCAACCCCGGCCTGCCAGTCGCCTCATCCTCATCATGTCCTGCTGGGATGCCTTTCAGGATACCGAGAGCGGCAGGCAGGCAGAGAACGGCGACAGCCCAGAAGGTGGCCCGCCAGCCGAGCGCCGTGCCGAGCACCGCCCCACCGGGGACACCGGCGATCGTGGCCATCGTCGTGCCGGACAGCAGCACGGCCAGCGCGCGTCCCTTGTTGTCGGGTGAGACCAGGCCGGCCGCAGCCGTCAGAGCGACAGCGAGGAACCCTGCGTTCGCGAGCGCGGCGGCGACCCGGGTAGCGAACAGGATGGGGAAGCTCGTGGTGAGGGCGCCCACGGCGTGAGCCACCGCGAAGACGAGGACGAATGCGAGAAGGGCCGGGCGCCTGGGCCAGTTGCGGGCAAGCGCAGCGACGAGGGGGGCGCCGACGATCATGCCGATCGCGAAGGCCGAGGTGAGCACGCCTGCTGTTGCGACGGTGACGCCGAAATCCGAGGCGATGTCCGGCAGAAGGCCGGCGAGCATGAATTCCGAGGTGCCCATGGCGAAGACCGCCAGGGCAAGCAGGTACAGCGGGAGAGGCATCGAGTGGCTCCGAGGTGAGGAGAGGCACGAGAAGGTCATCTCGTCACCGCGGCCAGCCCTGAGCGCACACTTGTCCCGTCGCAGGAAGCGGTGGGACGACAGGGCTACGAGCTCAGTGGTGCAGGGGGCTGACGGCGTGACCGAAAGCCCCCACCTTGTCTGACTCAGGACTCGACATGGCCCGCAGGCTACCCGACCGATGCCCGTTGCAGCATCCTGCTTTCACCGGCGTCGGCCCGCGTCGCCAACGTCCTGTCCCGCAAAGGCTAGTCGGCGACTATGCCGCGGGCGCCGAGGACGTTCCGCAGCTCTGGGCCCAGGAACTCGGAGCCGAGCACGCGCCGGAGATTCGGCAGCAGCACGAGGTCGTCGAGGGAAGCGACGTCGAACAAGTCGTCCTCGCCGTCCCAGACAGGGGCACATTCTTGGTACACCTGGTTACCGCCGTCCATGCACAGCTCTTCGACGCCGGCCAGGAGCTCCTCGCTGATCTCCAGAGACGCGAAGTAGCTGCGTGCCTCGGGCACAACCTGGTACGCCAGACCGTGCCGCTGCGCATACTCCCAGGGGTCGTCGCCGAGTCCCGTCTCCTTCAGGAAATCGGCGAGGCAGAACTGAGGGGTGAGGCTCTCATCGACGTACATCAGCTGTTCGACGACGATGAGCTTGAAGTTGAAGTCCTTGAACGCGGCGGCCATGCGCACAATCTATGCGGCAGGCACTGACACCGGGACCACTGCCGGAACCGGTGTGTTCCGTTGACTGCGAGCACGCTGAAGGCCTGCCTGTCGGGGCTGGCCGCGGTCGCCGACACAGTGCCTCTTTCCCTCGTCGACAGGAGATGGATCGAAGTGTGCCGGGTCGTACGCTGGACAGCGGCGGACGGCACTCTCGGAGAGCGGCCTGGTCCCCCTGTCCCGAGGCAGGAGCTCCCCGCCGTCCTGGCGGACACCGAGAACTGGGAGTACCCGCGAACCAGCACGTGGCTGGGCTGCCTCACGCTGACCTCGCCTCCCGGGCCAGGGCGTTCAACACACCGTGGTCGGAATCGCTCACCTCCGCGACCTCGCGTGATCAGAGGCCCGGCCTTCGTCAGTCACCCCGCCCTACCTCTGGACGGCGTCACCTACGAGGTGCAGGGCGCGTTCCCGCGCTGGGGCCGCACAGATTTCGGTGGGCATTGCACGCGCGGGCCCGTTCGTAGCTCTACTTCTCGTCGAGTTCGAGAGGAAGTGAATGCCGTGATCCAGCCGGAGGACGGAGCGCCGCTCCCCGGACGTCCAGGGCGTTTCCTCGCCGTGTTCGTTGCCGTCGGCACCGCCCTGCTTCTGATCGCCGAACTGTACGCGGCGACACAGTCGGTGGCGCTGACGGCGGTGTGCGGCACCGTCGCGCTCGCGGTCGCCGCGGCGTACGTCGTGCATCACCGCCGCACGTCCGGCGCGGACGCCGCTCCCGGCGTGGCACCCGCGCAGCACCACGGGGCGGCACCTCTTGGTTCCAGCGAGGAAGGACCCATGCCCGTGGACAGCCGTGGGGCGTTCGACGATTTCTTCCGCACCGAGTACCCACCTCTGGTGCGGCTGTTGCTCCAGATGGGAGCGCGCTACAGCGAAGCGGAGGACGCGGCGGCGGAGGCCATGTCCGTCGTCTATGAAAAGTGGGAGACGATCACGGCACACCCGGCGTACGCCCGTACCACCGCGATCCGCCTGGTCCGCCGCACGCCCCGCGAGCTGGTGGCGGAGATCCGCGAGCAGGAGTTGGGCGTGGTGGACTTCCTCCCCTTCGTCGACGCGGGCGCACTGGACGTCCTGGAGATGTTGCGGGGAGCTGCCCCACGAGCAGCGGCTCGTGATGGCGCTCACGATCGCCGACCACACTCCGGCGGAGATCGCCGAACTGGTCGACCGCCCGGTCGCGACCGTCCGTTCGAACCTCCGCCACGCCCGCAGCGCCCTCCGGCGCATACGCCGGTTCGACGACCGGGCCTGAGCCCCGGCAGGAAAGAGCAGGAAAGAGCAGGAAAGAGAGGGAAGATCATGAACCACGAAGACCTGGACGCACGTCTGGACCGCGAGCTGCGGCACGGAACGGCGGCCCTCGACCGGGCCCTGCGGGAGCACCTGGACGTGGAGTCCGCGCTGCTGCAGGTGAAGAGCGGACGACGGGACGCGACCGACCCGACGGACGAGCGGCTGCGCGAGGTTCTGGTGGCCTGGAGCGCCGAGTTGGACATCGCCGTCCGCGGTGCGGGACGGGCGATCCGTCCGGTGGCCGACGACGCGTTCTTCGCCGCTCTGACCGGCCGCAGCCGCGAGGGCGTCGAGCCGTGGCCCGAGACGCAGGTCACGCTGTCGGAGGAAGCGCCTTGGGTCATCACCGTGTCGCTCAGCCTCCCCGGGGTCCCTCCGGCGGACATGCGAGTCGTCGCGGAGATCGGCACCGCCGACCGGCGGCTCTCCACCGTGCTGGAACCCGTTGACGACTCTCGTACACCCGACGACGTCGTCGAACTGCGCGGCATGGTGACCGTGGAGGGCGACGAGCCGCCGTCGCTCCCGGGCGTCCGGCTCACTCTGCGCGCGGAGCGGTCGTGAGCGCCGGAGTCTCCACCGCCTGGCAGCAGGTGGTGGAGGCGCTCGCGGCCCGGTCGGGACAGGAGGACGCGGCCGCGGCCCGCCTGGCTGAGGTGTGCCTCGCGGCGGCCCCGCTGACGCCCGAGTGTTCGCGCGCGACCCGGCCCGGCGGCCTCCCCTCGGGCCGCCCGCCGGCCGAGGTGACCCCCCGGGTCGCCGCCGCCCTGCTCGACGCGGTGCGTGGTCGGGAGGGGAGGGTGGCGCGCTACCGGGAGGTCGTCGGCCTGCTCACCATCCGGGGCGCCTGGCGGCCGTCGTCCGACGACCGCTACGGCGAGATCCGCGACCAGCGGGAACGGCGCGACCGGGCGCTGGTCCTGGTGCTGGAGCTGGGCGACGCCACGCTGACCGCCATGTGCCGTTACTACCGTGGCAGTTCGGAGCTGCGGCTCACCCATTGGCCCCAGGCACTCACCGATCTGCTGGAGGCCGCGGACGAGGCGGTCGCCCTGCTGGAGGCGGACGAGGACGGCGGGCGGCACCCCGGCCCCTTCGCCGCCGTGAGCAACCGGCCCGTGCCGTGGGCCGAGCCGCCCCGCGTGCTGGTGCGGATGATCGCCTGCCGCGCCCTCAAGTGGTCCGCCAACGCCGCCTCCCTCCTGGGCGACATGGAGCAGTGGGCCGTCAGCGTCCGCCGAGCCGTGGAACTCGCCGAGCCCCTGGCCGAAGTCCGCCCGTCCATGCTGGTTGAGGCCCTCGCCGCCCAGGCCAATCTGGCCCGGCACGTCGGAGACCGCGACACGTTCCGGCAGGTCGAGCGCAGGCTGCGGAACTGGGCCGAGACCGGCGGTCCGGAACGTGTCCTGCGCGGCTGGCTGACCGTCGCGTCGGACAACGCGGCCCACCTCCACGACTACAGCCGCGCGTACGAGATGAGGAAGCCCCACATGCCTCTGACCAGCGATGACTATCTGTACGTCAGCTCCTGATCGGTAGCGGTGCTTGAATGGACCGTCGTTCCCTTTCTGGCAAGGAGAAGCGCTGTGCCCCTGGTGTCTGTCGTGATGCCCGTGTACAACTCGGCGGCCACTCTCGGTGCGGCCGTCCGATCGGTACTCACGCAGACCCACAGCGACCTGGAGCTGCTGGTCACCGACGACCAGTCCTCCGACGGCTCCATGGACCTGCTGCGCGAGTTTGCCGCCCAGGACGAGCGCGTCCTGCCCCAGCCCGCGCCTGAGCAGGGAGGCGCGGGCCGGGCCCGCAACCTCGCCATCGAGCGGGCCCGCGGGGACTACATCGCTTTCCTCGACTCGGACGACATGTGGCTGCCGGAGAAGACCGAGAAGCAGCTCGCCTTCGCCGCGGCAGGCCACGCGCCTTTGACGTTCACCTCGTACTTCAAGATGGACGCCGACTACGCCGGCGAGAGCACCGACTGGGTTCCCAACGGCCGGGTGATCCGTGCGCGGGAGCACGTGGACTACCGCGCCATGCTGGTCAGGGACCACATCGGTGCCCTCACGGCCATGTACGACCGCAACGTCCTGGGCACGAGGCTGATGCCGGAGATGCGCAAGCGCCAGGACTACGCGCTCTGGCTGTCGATCATGCGGGACGGCGCTGACGCCCGGGGCCTGGCTGAGCCGCTTGCGGTGTACAGGGCCCACCAGGCGGGATCGCTGTCCTCCAACAAGCTGTCACTCGTGCAGTACAACTGGGCCCTGTACCGCGAGCACGAACATCTGTCGGTCCCGCGGTCGACGCGGGCACTGGCCGGCGCTGTGTGGCAGTCGCTGCGCAACTCGCGCGTCTAACCCCGTGCATGGGCCTGCGGAGCCCGATACGCGACAAGTGCCTGCGACTCGTCCTACGTGAAGACGTGCTGACGTGAAGACGTGATGACGTGATGACGTGATGACGTGAAGACCAACCCCTGACCCGACTCACCAAGGGAAGTACCTGCCATGTCGCTGATCACCGAGTACAGCGTCTCCGCCCGTCCTGACCGCCGACTTGTCGAGGTCTACGACGCGGACGCGTCGTCAACCAGCTCACCCTCGGCCCGGCCGGCGAAATGGTTCTGCCACGCCCCGGCGTCTGCGAAGGTCATGCATGGTGGGACGGGCGTCAGGCCACGGCCGACTACTACGACCGGTGTGGTCAGCGCAGTGTCGCCGAGCAGTGGGGCAGTCCCCAACTCCGGCAGGCATGGCGGCAATGCCCGGCGCGTGAGCGATACGTGCTCGACCTGTGGTACGTCCGTGAGCCCGAGCCCATCGACGAGGACCTGTAGCGTCGCCTGAAGGCTGGCAGGGAATGAGCCCTTTCAGGCTGGCCACCGATCAGGGGATGGTCTCAACCTGTCGGTCCAGAAGCGCTGTTGGTCCTCGTCCTGCCGCACTCGACCTGCCTCATGCGCTGGTCGAGTGGGTCACGATGCTCATCGTCGCCCGTGAGGGTGGCCGCCGCTGCAAACTCCCGCCGCATCAGCCTGCATTCGTCGCGCTTGCCTACCTGCGCGAGCACTACCCCGACCGCGTGCACTTGGACGGCACCCTCAGCGAGCCCGCGGCGCAAACCCGCCCCCGCCGCATGACCGCACACGCCCCTCTCACCACCCCGACCTGAGTGGTCACGACCTTCAGCGACACCCTTCAGGGCTGGTAGCCGCTGGCCTGAACGGTGAAGAGTCGCGCGTACGTACCGTTCTCGTCGAGTAGTTCGGTGTGGGAGCCCTCCTCGGTGATCCGGCCGTCAGCCAGTACGACAATCCGGTCCGCCTCCCTGACCGCGCCGAGCCGGTGCGAGATCAGCAGACTGGTGCGGCCCGACCGGTATCGCCGCAGCCGGTGATGGATGTCGTACTCGGCCTCCGCATCCAGACCCGAGCTCGGCTCGTCCAGGATGAGCAGCTCCGGGTCCCTGCGCAGGAACGCCCGGGCGAGAGCGAGGCGCTGCCACTGTCCCCCGGAGAGCAGCGCCCCAGCGTCGTCGTCGGAGCCGCCGGAGGCGAAGACACGGCTCAGGATGGTGTCGTAGCGGTGCGGCAGCTTCGCCACGACGTCGTGCACACCGGCTTCCCGCGCGGCGGTGGTCAGCTTCGCCAGATCGCCGAGCGCCCGCACGTCACCGACGGCGATGTTCTCGCCGGCGGTGAGGTCGTAGTTCATGTAGTCCTGGAATACCGCGCCAAGCCGTCGTCGCAACTCGTGCACCGGTACCCGGCGAATGTCGACCCCATCCCACAGGATCTCGCCCCGAGTCGGGTCGTAGAACCGGCACAGCAACTTGACCAGGGTGCTCTTCCCGGCACCGTTGTGCCCGACCAGGGCGACGGACATGCCGCAGGGGAGGAACAGATTCACGCCGCGCAGTACCCAGGGACGGTCCTCGCCGTACCGGAACCAAACGTTCCGTAGCTCTATGCCTCGGTTCAGCGCGGGAAGCCCGGTCTGGAGGACACGGTCGGCCGGCGGCTCCAGATCCGGCCCGGCCCGCAACACCGCCTCATAGTGGTTCAGCAGCAGCAGCTGATGGTGCCCGTCGGCGAGGGAGCCGACGAGACCGGACAACGCGCCCTGCACACCGACGACGGCGGCCACGAACATGGAGATGTCACCGACCGTCAGCTGTCCCCGCTTCGCCGCGAGCACTGCCCAGAGCAGTCCGCCGCCGGAGACGAGTGCACCGAGCAGCGCGAGGCCGGACTGGGTGACGAGTTCCCTGCTGTCCACCCGCCGTCGTTCGACGTCGGCCGTGCGCCGTTCGTCGAGCATCCGGTCCTTGAAGAAGTCACCGGCCGCGAAGAGCCGGATCTCCTTGGCCGCGTCCAGACTCGACAGCAGGGACTGGTAAAAGAACTCCCTGCGCTGCGCCGAGCTGATGCGCCAGGCACTCTTCGCTCGGCGTTGGGACAGCCGGAGTTCGGCCACCAACGCGGGCACGGCCGCCGCAGCGACCAGGCCGGTCATCACGGGGCTGATGACGTAGAGCGCGACGACGAACCCGACGACGCTCAGGGCTCCGCCGGCGATTCTCAGCCCGGTTTCCACGAAATGGCCGACGGTCTGGCTTCCCGCAGACTGAGCCATCCGCAGTCGGTCCTGGAACCGGGGGTCCTCGAACCTGGCGAGACCGCCGAAGGAGTTGACGGCCGTGAAGAGCCGGTCCACCGCCCGCATACCCGCCGCCCGGTTGAGGTGCGCGCCCAAGTACTGGCCGAGGTGCGGCAGCAGCGCCGCCACCAGCCCCAGCAGACCGAGTCCGAGGGCCAGCCCGAGCAGGGCTGCCTGGCTCACACCGGTCAGCCGGTCCAGAACGAGCCGGGTGAGCCAGGCCACTCCCACGGGTACTCCGGCGGCAGCGACGGCGACGGTCGCGAGGCCCGTCATGTGTGCGGGTGCCGACTGCCAGGCGAGCGTGACCGCACCGCGGGCGGCGGCGAACCCGTCGCGTGGCGCGAGCTGTTCCCTGCCGCCGCCCGTACGGCGGTTCGCAGCCTTGTTCGTGTTCTCGCTCATGCACCGGCCTTCGTCGGGTGCGGAACACGCAGCAGGGCACGGCCACTGGCCGCAATC
This sequence comes from Streptomyces sp. AC602_WCS936, assembly GCF_019049125.1. Taxonomy (NCBI): domain Bacteria; kingdom Bacillati; phylum Actinomycetota; class Actinomycetes; order Kitasatosporales; family Streptomycetaceae; genus Streptomyces; species Streptomyces sp. AC602_WCS936. The sequence goes on from NZ_JAGMUF010000057.1 coordinate 84,973, forward strand.
CTGCCGTCGGAACCCATACGGACGCCGGTCGGCATGCCCCGGATGCCGAAGGCCTGGGTCAGTTCGCCCTCAAGGCGAGTCACGGCGACCCTGGCCACCGGGGACAGCGCGGCGACGAAGGCGTCGGGTCGCTCCTCGCCGTCCTCGTCCCACACCACGGCGGCCAGAACCTGACCCGGTCCCGCCGCGCGGGCCAGTTCCACCACGCTCGGGAGCAGTTCCTCGCACGGAAGGCAGCCCGGGGACAGGAAGGCCACGAGCATTCCCTCGTGGAGACTGTCACGGGTCAACACCCTGCCTTCGGTGTCATGCACGGAGAAGTCGCCCACAGGCTCTCCGACAGAGAGCCCCGAGCCCTGGAAGGGGTCGCCCTTGGTGGCGGGCGGGGACCCGTGTCCCTGGGTGCGCAGCCGTCGGACGACCCCGAACGTCAGCATCAGGTTGACGATGCTCAGCAGACCGAACAGCGCTACGAGGGCAGTCAGGTACGCCATGGCGGATTGGTCCCTCCAGGGACGGCCCGGCCGTCGTGGCCAGGTGATGAAGGCGAACAGGGGTCACTGACGGTCACCGGCCGTCGCGCGCGGGAGCCTGCGGACGACTACGCCCAGCAGTTGGCCGGAGGTGAAGTAGCCGCACTGACGGGAGTCCAGGCTCCGCCCCGGATTGTCTCCGAGCAGTACGAGCCGCCCGTCCGGCACGCGTTCCTCGGCCAGCGCCCGCAGTGCGGGGCCCGCGTCCCTCGGCACCCGGTCCCCGGGGACGGCAGCGGCCCGTTTGATCAGCCACGCGGGTAGGGGGTGGCGGTCCCAGCGCTCACCAGTGGGCGGCCCGGACACGACGAGCTGACCGCTGCGGACCGCGGCGAGCCGGGCTCGGCGGACCACGACCCGGTCGCCGTCGGCCAGGGTGGGAGTCATGCTCTCGCCCTCCACTGTGACGACGATGTACCGGCGGTGGATCAGGGCCACCGTCGCGACGACCGCCGAAGCCGCCGCGCACCCGGCACCGAGTGTTGCGAGCGCGGCGGAGCGCGTCATGCTCCCGCCTCCTTGGGATCCACCGGGCCGAACAGGTGGGCCAGGTCGTCGAGGCTCACCGTGAGCAGCGCGAGGAGGACACCGACGCCGACGGCCAGGAGCAGTCCCGCCGAGGAGCCGGTCTCCGCCCCCCGCGTAACGGGCCGTCCCACCGCCCCGGCGAGGGCCACGCCGGCCAGCAGCACATTGCGCACGACGTGCCGGGCAGCGACGGGTTCCGAGCCGCCGAAACAGTGGCAGGCGGCGGTCTCACCGCGCCGGAGCACACCGGTCAGGGCCACGGCGAACCCCACGAGCAGGAGTGCGGCTGCCGCGAAGCCGGCCGTCACGGACGTTGGGACGACGAGCGCCACCGGTACGGCCGCCTCGGCGGCGATCACCAGGGGCGCCACGGTCTTCGTACTGCGCCTCAGCGGTGGGGCGAGGTGCGCCACCGAGAGCCGGAAGGCGCGGTACGCGTCCGCGGAGCCGACCTTGCCCGCGATCGAGCACAGGAAGACGAGGCCGAGCAGGACCTGGCTGCTGACGATCACATAGTTCATCGGAGCGGGACCCTCCCGCCGGCGTGGAGCCGGGCGCTGAAGACACGTCGTCGGAGACCGGCTCCGTCCCGGCGCGGGCCGGGACGGAGCCGGTGCCTAGCGGTTGCCGTGGTACGTGGGGGGCGACGGACGCCCTGTCACATACGGCAGCCGCAGTAGCCGACGCGCTGGTAGTCCTCGCACATCTCGTACCACATCAGCGTGGTGGTGCGTCCCTCGCAGCTGCGATAGATGCACTCGCTCTGCCAGCAGTCCGCCGCCGACGCAGTCGTCTTCGGGGCCATCTTGTCGAGCAGACGATCCGAGATCGTCCGCAGTTGTACGAGCATGCCCTTCCTCCGGTTCTTCGTGAGCTTCGTGGGATCGCCCGGCTCGGTTCCGGTCCGCGTACGGCTGCGGTTCCAGCGGTGCGCGGCCCCGGTTCGGTCTCGCCGTGCGGGCTGATCCGAGCTTGTGGCACGGAGTCGACCGCGGCAACGGCGTGTGCTGTCCCGGACAGCCCGTTCCCTGTCCGGACTGGTCACAGGAGTGTCCGGATCCTGTCCGGAGCCGGTGGCGGAGGACCGGAATCAGCGTTGTCCGCGTGTGGCAGGACGGCTCACGATGTCTGCATGGCGAATGTGGGGGAGATGCAGCCGCAGCAGGTCGGTGATGCAGGGGAGTTCGCGACCGCCATGCGACGGCTCAAGGAACGTTCGGGGCTGTCGTACCGTCAGCTCGAGGAGAATGCCGCCGAGCACGGAGAGGTGCTGGCCCGCAGCACGCTGGCGGACGTCCTCGGCGGGAAGGTCACGCCGCGTCCAGAGCTGGTGGCCGCGTTCGTACGGGCCTGTGGGGACGGGGAACGGGTGCGGGAATGGCTGGAAGCCCGGGAAAGGGCCGTCAGTGGCGGGATGGACCAGGCCGAAGGCATCGACGAGGGCGAAACGGGAACACAGGGGTGGCGCACGCGTCGTGGGCCGGGGTGGCGGTGGCGCCGGATGCCCGTGCTGCTGTTGGGGCTCGCCGTGTTCTCGCTCGTGGCCGCTACCGCCTGGGTCGTCGGCTCCATCGGTGAGTCTGGCGATTCCGCGGAGGAGGGAGCGGGCGCATCCGCGCCCTCGGGGGACCGCACCGCCCTGCCGCGGGGTTCGGTGGAGATCCGTCCGGCCCTGGCGGACGGTCTGTGTCTGACGGACGGACGTGCCGAAGGGTACGACTCGTTGGTGGCCGTGCAGCGCCCGTGCAGGGACGTCGCGCCCCAGGAGACCGAGCTCGTGCCCGCGGGCGGAGGCACGTTCCGTGTGCAGTGGTACCACCCCGAGCACGGAAAGGGCTGTCTGACGGCGGTGACCGTTCGCACCGGTGCCGCGCTGCTGGAGCCCTGGGACGACTGCGGCAAGACGAGCAGGTTCCGCATCGAGTCGTCGGATTCCGGTGGCGACGATCAGTATGTGCTCCATGTGGTGGGCGGTGGGTGCGTCGGCATCAGCGGATCGAGAAAGTCCACCGGAGCGCCGGCGGTGACCCAGCCCTGCGATGGCAACGTCAACCAGGTCTTCTCCATCTCCTCCGCGCCTTGAGCCGGTTGATGGTGCGGCCGGTGCGACACCTCGGAGAGCTGGCTCAGAGAGCATCCGATCTAGGTAGTTGGTGTTCTGGGACGGTTTTGTGACTGGTGGCGTCGGCGGTCGTCACACGTGGCGTACGTGCTCGTCGTCCGTCTACGACTACGCCGTACCGCCTCCCCTGCCGCGAAGGCGGCGATCAGCCAGGCGATCTCCAGGGTGGTCCGGGCCGGTGTCACGACCTCGCGCGCAGGACCGCCCCATAAGACCAGGGAGGTGAGGAGGAGTGCGGCCGGCACGCCCGTGGACGCAGCCAGGGTGACGGCGCGGTGCCCGGCGCGTACGGCGCTGTAGACCGCGATCAGGTAGGAGACGGCGAGCACCTCGAACCCGGCCGCCTGGTAACCCACCGCGGACAGCCCGGTGACGGCCAGCACCACGAGCGGTGCCCGGCGGCACGCGGCCAGCGCCAGCGCGCCGGCCGCCAGCAGCGCCAGGCCGAGCACCTCGCGGCCCCCGGACGGGTGGGGCCCGGACAGCCCGGTGCCCAGCAGAAGTGCCGCCACCCCCACAGCGATCGACCAGTCAGTGACCTTGACCGGAACAGTGAACCGCCCCTTGTTCAGGAGGAGTGAGGGTCAGTCGACGGGAGCAACACAAACCCTGGGGCACGACGAACCGCCGATTCAAGCCCTCAGCCAGCCAGATGCAGCGCTCAGTCGGACGCTTGGACCCTCTTGGATTGATCTTCGGCACATGGGGCCGCACGTGAGTGCGGCGTCGAAAGTGCCGCCCGGGCCCTCCACGATGACGGACGCCGCACCACCGAGGAGCAGAAGTGACGTATCCGCCCCAAAGCGCTAACTCTTGGGATGCCCGGCCTCGCGGACGGGGTGGCGGAGGGTAACGCGCCGTGGCGTACGGGTCCATTGTTCCGTAACACAGTTGGAAATGTCCCGTACGAAGTGGTGACCATGGCTGTGCCGGCCGTGGTCCTCACCTGGAGCACGGTCATGATCGTGCTCGGACATGCGGCGGCGCGGTCCTTCTGCCCTGGCTGGGCCTGATCATGCAGGTCCTCACCGCCGCTGACGGCCCGCCCAGCCCCCGCCGCTGCCGGGCACGGCCAGACGCGGCCGGCGCCCAGCGCCGATCTCTCCCAACGCCGGCCTCTCCCACCGTGCCTGGCTCGAACCGGTCCGCGCCGTCCTGATTGCCAGCGGCCTGACCCTCGAGGACCTCGTCGACCGCTCCGGCTAATCCAAGACGCCGCTTCCTTTGGCGGCTGTCCAGGGGCGAGCGTCAGGGTGGGGTGCTGCTGTGACAGTCTGCTCGCGTGGACGATCTCGCAGGTACGCAGGCTCCAGGCAGCCGTTTGACCGACCCCACTGCGTCAGTCGCGGAACTCGAACGGGTGCTGCCTGACCTTGTGGCCCACCGTCTGCCGACCCCAGCGGGTGTCAACTGGCCACGGCTGGAGAGTGTGTTGGGTACGGCTCTGCCTGCTGACTACAAGCTCCTCTGTGAGCTCTACCCAACGTTCGAGCTGAGTGACTTCATGCGTGTTGGAGGCCCGGCGCCGGGTGCCGAAGTGGCCTGGGCCGAAGATACCGATGACCTGGAAGTCCTGGCCGAGTGGTGCGAGGACGCCGACTTGGCCGTCCCGATGCATCCGTACCCCGCACCGGGCGGCCTGCTTCCCTGGTCCTCCTCCAACCAGGGAGACTTCTTCTTGTGGACCACCAGCCCCGCCGGGCCGCAGGAATGGACGGTCACCGTCGCCTCGCGCAACGGTGCGTGGTGGCACTACACCGGTGGGGCGGTACAGTTCCTTGCCGATCTGGTGAGCGGTGTTCTGGAGCCCTGGGCACTGCCGACAGTCCGACCTGAGATCACCTGGATCGGTCGACCAGGCGGCGGTAGCAGATGAGAGCAGCAGGAATGCCGGCGAAGGCGAGGAAGTGCTCGGCCTGGCGGTCGTAGCGTCGGTGCAGGCGTCGGGATCCCGAGAGCCACGACACCGTGCGCTCGACGACCCAACGGTGGCAGCCCAGGCGCTGGGAGGACTCGACCCCGCGACGGGCGATGCGTGGGGCAATGCCGAGCTCGCGCAACCAGCGCTGCAGGTGTTCGTAATCGTAGCCTTTGTCCCGGTGGAGCTGGGTGGGCCGGCGCCGACGCGGTCCCCGACGGGATCGAATGGGCGGGATGGCGCGCACCAGCGGTTCCAGGACCTGACTGTCATGGAGGCTGGCGCCAGAGATCGCGAGCGAGATCGGCAGCCCGTTGCGATCGCAGATCAAGTGAATTTGATCCGGTCTTGCAACGGTCAGTCGGATTCGGTCCGGTCAGAGGCCCCGTAGGAGGGCGTGGACGCTCACCGAGCCGATAGCGCACCTGGACCAGTCCAGCCTCCCCTGCGCGCCAAGTTCGTCGCTCCACTGTGTGAAGCGCCGGCACGATCGCTGCCAGCACCTCCCCAGCACCGGCGCGTCGTCGGCCCCGCCCTGAGGCCGTTGCACGACGCTAGGCGGCACCACGCTCCGGAACAGCTCCCACAACTCATCCGGTACCAAGCGCTCGACAAGACTCTCCACGACCAGCCGACGACTCCCATGGGTCAAAGGAAAACGACGTCTAATGGGTGCTTCTGATCCATGTCGAAGAGGATGCGTTCAGTGGCCCGGCGCGACTGGGTATCAGGGGGCGTCCGGCCGGCCGGCTGTCGTCGTCTGCCCCGGGGCCGAGGTAGGTGTGGACGGTCATGGGTTGCCAGACGGGCGGGACGAGCGGGGCGTCGGAGATGCTCGCGATGTCGTGCACGACCGTGCCCGCAGCCCGCCGACGAGGCGGGCATGCAGCCTCAGCAGGGGAGTGACGCGCAGCAGTCCGGCGCGGGATGCGGCGGCGCGGTTCCTCCTTCCTCGTGTTCACGGCCGAAGAAGTGGACGGCGAAGCCGACGTGCTCGTAGGTGTCGTCACCGTGCGCGTGAGTGGGCCCGTCCTCCCGAGTGTCGGCGGAGCCGGCCCGGTCGTTTCGCGTGTGGGCCTGCGAGGAGCACTTGACCCGGCCCCAACCAGATCGCCGAACACGTCCCGCACATACACGGGCTGCACGACCGCAATCGCCGGATGTACGTTGGCGGCCGGTGCCGAGCGGCGATTCGACGCCTGTCACCGGGTCGCGATCTGCGCCGCCGCCGCCGCTTCGGGCTGTTCTCGCGCATCGAGCGCTCGACGGCGCAGCGGCCGGTGCCCCCTTCGCGCCGCAGCCGCGTCCGGCCCTGTGACGCCCGAGGGCAGCACCCTTCCAGGATGCCGCCCTTCGGCCGTGCACGGTCGTGCCCGAGTACGTTCGTGTCAGAGCGAGCCGACCGGCGTCCGCTCCTTCGGGGTGGAGTCCTCGTCCGACGCGCCCCAGCACTCCACCTCGCCGCGTAGGCCCGGCACCTGCTCCTTCCGGAAGACCGGGTCGAGGCCCTGGTTGCGCTGGGCCATGTAGTCGTCGAGGAGACGGAAGGCGACCGCGCCGAGGGGGACGATAGCGATCAGGTTGACCAGGACCATCGCGCCCATCGTGACGTCCGCGAGGCTCCAGACCAGCGGGACGGAGCCGACCGCGCCGAGGACGGCGCAGGCGATGACCATGGCGCGGTACGAGCTCATCACGCTCTTGCTGCGGGTGATGAACTGGATGTTGGACTCGCCGTAGTAGTAGTTACCGATCATGGAGCTGAAGGCGACCATGAAGATCACCAGGGTCAGCAGGTGACCGGCCCAGTCGCCGAGCGTGCTGGTGAATGCGGACTGCGTGACGTCCGCGCCGCCGCGCTCGCCGAGGGTCGGGTTCGCGGAAAGGATCACGAAGGCGGTCATGGTGCAGATGACCAGGGTGTCGAAGTAGACGCCGAGGGTCTGGACCAGGCCCTGCTTGACCGGGTGGGTGGTCTCCGCGGACGCGGCGGCGTTCGGGGCGGAACCCATGCCCGCCTCGTTGGAGAACATGCCGCGCCGCACGCCCTGCAGGATCGCCGTGCCCACGGCGCCACCCGCGACCTCGCGGAAGCCGAAGGCCCCGCCGATGATGTCGCCGAGCATGCCCGGCACGCTGCCGAGGTTGAGGAGAACGATGACCAGGCCGACCAACAGGTAGAGCCCGGCCATCACCGGGATGATGACCTTGGTGACGGCCGTCAGGCGCTTCACGCCGAAGAACACGGCGAGTGCGAGCAGCACGGCCAGCACGACGCCGAGGACGGGGTTGAACCAGGAGGCGTCCGAGCCGAAGGAACCCTTCGTGGCCACCGTGATGGTGTTGGACTGCACCGCGGTCAGCACGAACCCGAACGTCAGGGTGATCAGAACCGCGAAGACCACACCGAGCCAGCGCATTCCGAGCGCCTTCTGCATGTAGTAGGCAGGGCCGCCCCGGTACGTACCGGGCTCCATGTCGCGCACCTTGTACAGCTGGGCCAGGACCGACTCGACGAACGCCGAGGCACCGCCGACCAGGGCCATCATCCACATCCAGAAGACGGCTCCGGGGCCGCCCATGGTGATCGCGGTGGCCACGCCGGCGATGTTGCCGGTGCCGATCCGCGCGGCGGCGGAGATGGTGAAGGCACCGAAGGGGCTGACGCCGGACTGCGGCTTGTCCTTGAGGACCCGGAACATCTCCGGGATCAGGCGGATCTGCACACCCTTGGAGCGCAACGTGAACCAGACGCCGGCGACGGCAACCAGCGGAATCAGCAGATATGTCCAGAAGGCGTCGTTGAGGTCGACGACCCAGGCTTCCAACGTGCTCATGCGAATGCTTCCCGGTTCCTCGTGAGTCGGGGAATCGGCCCGGTTTCCGCATGCGCGTACAGGTCGTGTACGGAGCGGACGGCCGGGCCGGGCGGTGCGGAGGTAAACACTCCGCAAACCCCAGGACTCTAGGCTGGCGTCGCCGTCGCTGCCTATGGTTCCTGGAAGTGCTCTACGTCACATGAATCCCGCACATGCGAGAAGTCGCCGGCCGAAGCCGTCGTCGGAACTGCCCGCCTGCGAGGTGAGTGGACCGAGTCCCGCAGAAGGTGTCGCAGGAACAGCGTTTGGCGACCGGTTCCGGAGGCAGTCGGTGATCACCTGGCTCACGGATTTCGATGAGAAACGACGACACTGTCGTGTCCACGAACGTGAGACGGCCCGCCTCTCGTCAGAGCGGTCGGCCGTCGAAGGGGCCGCCGGAGCCGGGCTTGAACGTCGCGCCGAGGTCGTACTGCGCGATCCCGAAAGGTTGAAATCCGGCATCGGCAAGGACGCGGAACAGGAACTCGGAGGTGGAAATGTCGTACCGGTGCCACGGGCCGCCGTCATGGGACCGCGCAAGGACGGGGTAATCGCCCGGCCGCTCGGCGTCGATCAGCCAGCAGTACTCGTCGGCCCATTCGGTGGCGCCCCATACAACCACCCCATGGCCGCCCGGCGCGTAGATCGCATAGGGATCGACGGCGGAGACGTCTCCGTGCTTGCTGTCCTGGTCGACCGACAGGGAGACCCGCCACTGTGTCAGGAAGTTGAACGAGACGCCCTCGTCGCGTCCCAGAAAGTAGACGGAATCACTGAAGATGCCGCCGCCGAACGCCTCGTAGAGCTCCTTGTAGTCCACCGGCAGCGGCGCCCCCAGCTCTCCCTCGATCGCCGCCCAGTCGACGGAGGTCCCGAGCGGCTTCCACCCGGTCAGTTCGATCACTCGCTGAACCCATATACGACAATCCTTGGGCAGTTCAGTCCCCACTTCTCCTTCGATCTCCGCCCAGGGTTGCGCGGCGTCCCGCGCGTCCCAACGTATGACACGGAGAAGAGGGTCCACCCAGGAGACTCCCTCCGGCGGTGCATCTGGCGACGGTGCAGCCCGCTCCGCCACGAGCACCACCAGCTGTTCGCCGTCCCCGGCACGGACCACACCGCAGCCGATCCACCGACTGCCGAACGCCCACCCGCGCATCTCAACCAGCTCCCCAGCGAAAGGAGCAAGGAGCGGTAGCCCGGTCCGCTCGGTCACCGTCGGATCGACGTAACCGCCCATGACTAGGTTGCGCAGCTGCCCGTACCGACGGTTGAACCCCTTCAGGAGAGTGGACAGGCTGGTTGTGTCGGATACCACGAGGCATACATGCCCCGCCAGGTGCCCAGACCGGTCGCACACCAACTCTCGCCCGCCCGGCCGAACCAAGGAGGCAACGGCTGCGAGCAGTTCCTGTTCGTCCATGGCCAGAGAGTGAAACACGCGCCACGGACAACGAGCCGGGACTGCGAGCCAGCTGGCATCCACGACTGACACCACAGAGGACGAATGGCGCCGGACACAAGCGTCCTTCGTCGGAGTCGAGAAGGCTTGCCAAAACCCGCCGAGCAGGCCCGGGCCGCACTGCGGACGGAACTCCCAAAGCGTGTGTCGCAGGTGCGAGTCCTGCCGGGAGCACAACGCGCTACGGCCCTGACCTGCGGTTTCTCATCCAGGGTGGGGTCCTAGCTTGTCATTTTCCAGTTCGACGCGGCTTCATGCCCACCTTGTGGCGGGCAGGACGGCTGAACGCCTCGCCGGTTGCAAGGATTCTGCCCACGTCATGACGGGTGGCGGGTGACGGTTTCTCGAGCCCGGTGGCCGACCGGGGCCGGGACGAGACGGTTCCGGCGCACCGGCCGGAGAGCCGGCCTTCGTGCACAGGTTTCTGAACCCTCTCCGGACGCGGGCGGGCGAGCCGCAGCTGGGCATGGGCGGCGATCACCAGCCAGGCCCACCGGTCGGCCGCCTCCGGACTGCGAACGGCCTTTGCCTCTCCGAGACGCGGGAGCAAACGCGGCCCGAAACGCCGGACGGACGCTGAGCTTTGGCCCGCTCCGCCTCATGCGACCATCGCGAAGAACACCTTCACGTCGTAAGCCACCGCCGTGGCGGTGTTGGCCGTGACCGTACTAGACGAGCGATAACCCGCTGTGGCCTGTGGAGATGCCCGCAGGAACTCGGGCGATACGCCGAGGGGGATGCCGACCGCCCACGCCCATCGGGTCAGGCAGTAGATCAGGTGCACCGCGACGGCGAATGTAGGTGGCGGTACGCCCCCAGCGCCACACAGCCGAAGCCGGCGCAATCTCAGCAAGCGGCGCGGCTCAGCGGGTCCGGTAGCGCGCGTAGATCAGTCCGCTGTCGAAGGTACGCCCCTCGACCAGCTCGAGATCGATGCGCACGCCGTCGGGGAAGAACCTCTTGCCGCCGCCGACCACACTCGTGGTGATGAACAGGTGGTACTCGTCCACCAGGCCGGCCGCGATCGCCTGGGCCGCGAGGTTCGGACCGTCGATGGTCAGGTCGTGATCGGCCTCGGCCTTGAGCCCGCGCACCGCGTCCGGGTCGAAGGTCCGCTCGATCCTGGTCTTCGCGCTGGACACCGACTCCAGCGTCGTGGAGTACACGATCTTCTCCGCGGACTGCCAGTCGCGGGCGTACCGCAGGATGTGCGGCGGCTGGTCGGGCTCGGTGTGCGCGGTCTCCCAGTAGACCATGGTCTCGTACATCCGTCGGCCGTAGAGGTACGTGCCGACGGGGCGGAAGAGGTCGTTGATGAAGGTATGCACCTCCGGATCCTCCGCCCCGGTGCCGAGGTCTCCGTCCGCCGCCTCGGCGTAGCCGTCGAGCGAGGTGATCATCGAGTAGATGAGCTTTGCCATGCGTCTCCTTCAGGTGGTGTGGGTGGTGTGCTCGGGGTCGGCTGGAAACACCGGGAGCCGGGCATCGGTGACGTTGTCGAAACGGGCATCCCCTCCGCGGATGAGCACGAAATGCCTGGAGATCGCGGCCTGATAGACCAGCAACGGCCCAGCCGGTTCGAGGTCCTCCGGCACTAGCTGGTGACCGGTCGGCAGGCGAGTGTTGAGCAAGGCGAGGTCCGCCGCGCGGGCGTCGTCGGCAGCCGGCCCCGCAGTTGCCTCCAGGTAGATCGCTTCCGCCCCGCCGACGGGCGCAGCCATGTCGAAGACGGTGATCGCCACCTCCGGACGCGCTGCGACATTCCGTGAATGCCGGCTGTCCGGCGAGGACACCCACAGAACCCGGTGCTGCCCGTCGGCGGCGAAGAACACCGGGCTGGCCCACGGCCGACCCTCGCCGTCCGCGGTGCCGAGGACGAGGTAGCGATGCTGAGCCAGCAGCCGCGGTACCGTTTCCCACATCGTCAGTCCTGCGGTTCGTTGTGACATCAGGGCAATCCTGGAACGTCGGCAACCCCGCCATCAACGGCGGGTTCGTCAACAATCGTTCAGCCAGGGTGAACAATGGAGGGATGGAACGGCAGGACATCGAGGTGTTCCTGGCTCTGGCTCAGGAGCTGCATTTCACCCGCACCGCAGAGCGGCTGCGGGTCGCGCCTGCCTCGGTCAGCCAAACGATCAAGAAGCTCGAGCGCCGGTTCGGGGCACCACTGTTCGCCAGAAGCACGCGCCGGGTGGAGCTGACCCCGCTCGGCCGACAGCTCCTGGACGAGCTCGGCCCGGCTTACGCACAGGTCCAGACGGCGATCGCGCGAGCGATTGCCACCGGCCACGGCACCACAGGTGAGCTCCACCTCGGCTACATGTCCGCCGCCATCGCCCGCCGCGTCCTGCCGTCGGTCGACGCCTTCCACGCCGGTACGCCGGGCTGCCGGGTCACCATCCGCGAGACCGCACTGGACGACCTCTACGGGCCACTGCGCCGCGCCGAAGTCGACCTATCGATCCTGCCGCTGCCCGTTGCCGAACCGGATCTCACGGTCGGGCCTGTGCTGCTGTCCGAAGCCGCACTGCTCGCCGTCCCCGCCGACCACCATCTGGCCCGACGCGACCAAGTGACCCCCGAGGACCTGACTCAGGAGACCTTCCTGTTCGCCCAGAATCTTCCCGACTACTGGATCGAGCACCACCTGCCACTCACCCGGCCGACGCCCACGATCACCCGGCTGCCCGGTTTCCAGGAGATGCTGGCCTACGTCACCTCTGGCCATGGCGTGGCCATCGTCGGCGCCCAAACCGAACAGCTCTACCCACGCCCCGGCCTGACCTGCTTGCCGATCGCCGACGGTCCCACCTTCGACTACGCCGTCGTCTGGCGCACCGGCGACCTGACCGCTCTCGCATCCGCCTTCCTCCACCACGCCGTCAACGGAAGGTGTTCCTCTTAGGAATCGATGCAGGGCTCGTCCACAGACCGGCATGACCAGCGGCGATGTCGTTCTGCGCTGGCAGGCGTTCCTGCGCAGGTTCGACCTGGAACACACCTTCCGCATGAGCAAGCAGACCCTCGGGCCGCCCGCACCTGCACTGCCCAGCCCGTGCACCGAAACCCTCAACGTCGCATCAGGGGAAGGCTAGTTGGCTCGAAGAACCGACATCCCGCCACCCGTCACGACGTGGGCAAAACAACCAGACGACCCGAGACCATCGTCGAACGTAATCGCCTCAAAGCTCGCAAGTCGGCCACCAGCGCCTTGAAGACGCTCAAGAGCCATGACCGCTGAGTGAGGGCGTGCCGCGGTAGTGCCGCCGGTGGACGGGCTACGCAAGGACACCGTCTACATCGTCGACGGCACCCCGTGCCCACCCGCGACCGCAATATCATTGCAATAGACAAGAAGTCCCGCTACTTGACCAACATGTGGGCGTGATCGACGCCAACAGCCGCCTGGTAGGTGGCTATCGGACTGCCGTTGCCCGGCGGCCGCAACGACTGCCGGGCTTCACCGAATCCGGCGTCGACCGGACTGCCGCGGCGCACCCACCATCGGCGGCGACTACAGGACACCGGCCCGCTCATCCCACACCGTCAACGACGAGGCCAGGCGCGCCTCAACCCCGCCAGGAAGCGGAAATCTCCGTCCACCGGCGGGCGCGAGCACGAGTGGAACACCCTGTCACGGCTGAAGAACTGGAAGATTCTGCGGAACTGCCGACTCAAGGGCAACGGCACGCACCTGGCCATGCTCGGCATCGCCCGACGCCATTACCTGGCCCTCACCGGATAACTCACACCCCCATACGGGACAACTTCGAAGCGTGCTGCCCGTTCACCGGCAGTTCTCCTGGCTGTCGCACATCAGTTCCGCGAGAACCTGACGGGAAGGCGCAAGCATCCGCATCTTCGCACTGTGATCCACGGCACATGCCCCAGGGGCTGACGGTGGGTTAGGATTCAGCCGCATTCTGTTCGTCTGTCAGAACAGCGTGGCGGGGGGCAGGGGGGTTTCCTGGGGGAGCTACCTTTCGGACTTGGCGCCACCTCGCGTTGCCTGGAAGGGACTTCACGTGGCATCTCGCCTTCGTCGACGGTCGCATGCTGGTCTCGCGTGGACCTCCATGTCAGTGGCAGGGGGACCGCCGTCGTCTTCGCCGTGATGACACCTTCCGCGGCTGCCACCGGTGGGGTGGCAGAGGATATGCCCCCGCCTGCGATCGGAGTTTCCGGTCTCTTCCGATGCGGTACGAATCCTCACGGAAGAGGGAATTCTGCCGAGGAAGCTCGACGGCCGCATTCTGCCGGCCGGGCCGGAGACATTCACCGGAGGTAGGCGGTCTGTCCTAGCCTGAATTCCTGTGACCGGAATTCGTGCGACCGGCTGAAATCCAGCAGGTGGGGTCCACCGCCTCGTTTCTCTCACATGTCCTGATCCGGTCCGCATGGCCGGAGCCTTCCGGCCGAGTCCGCCGTACGCTGCGTCGGGGCGCCCTGACGTGGCCGGATCCTTAATCCTTTGGGGAACATTCTTGATAGCCAACCGTTCACGCCTCATGTGGACCACGAGCGCCGCCGCGGCGCTCGCCACCCTGTTGACGACCGCTCCGGCGAACGCCCTCAATGGCGCCGATGCCCCCGCCGGGTTCGGCTTCACCGCGAAGATCAACGTCGGGGAGCAGACCGCCTGCACCGGCACACTCGTCTCGCCCCGGTGGGTGCTGACTGCCGCCTCCTGCTTCGACCCGGACGGTAAGCCCGCCGCCGGCAAGCCCGCCGTCAGCACCACCGTCACCGTCGGCCGCACCGACCTGACCCAGACCACGGTCGGGGCCACTCGGGCGGCGGTCGAACTCGTCCCGCACCCCGACCGGGACCTGGTCCTGGTGAAGCTGCAGACCGGTGTCGCCGGCGTGAAGCCGGTCGCCCTGGCCGCCACGCCGGTGGCGGCCGAAGAGAGCGTCCAGGCGGCCGGTTTCGGCCGCACGAAGACGACGTGGGTTCCCGACAAGCTGCACACCGCCTCGTTCACGGCCGCAGGTGACGGCTCGGCCAACGTCGCTCTGACGGCCACCGGCGACGCGGTCATCTGCCAGGGGGACGCAGGCGGCCCCGTCCTGCGAGAGGCGGGCGGGACGCAGGAGTTGGTCGCCGTCACCAGCAGGTCGTGGCAGGGCGGATGCCTCGGCATGCCGTCCACGGAAACCCGGACGGGAGCCATCGCGACCCGCGTCGACGACGTGCGTTCCTGGATCACCGGTACCGCGTCCCTCGTTCCGGGCGACCTGAGCGGCGACAACAAGCCCGACCTCGTCGCGGTAGACAACCTCGGCAAGCTGTACCTCTACCCCGGTACGGGCACCGGCGGTCTCGGAACGCGCACCCTCATCGGGACGGGCGGGTGGTCGGGTGCCTCCGTCACCCACCGCGGTGACTGGACCGGGGACGGCATGGAGGACATCGTCGCCCGCGTCGGCAGCGAGCTGCGCGTCTACCCCAACCGCGGCGACGGCTCGCTTGCCAGGCCGATCAGGATCGGCACCGGACTGCCCACGAACGCCCAGGTCGTCGGCGTCGGCGACGCCACCCTGGACGGCCAGCCCGACCTCGCCGTCTCGTACAACGACAAGCTGTACATGTACGCGGGCGTCAGCAGCACCACCCCGTCCGTGGCCGCACCCGTCCAGATCGGCAACGGCGGCTGGGGCGTCATGAGCCTGACCGCACCCGGCGACGCCGACCGGGACGGTCGGGTCGACCTGCTCGCCCGGGACACTCGTGACGGCATCCTGTACATCTACCTCGGACAGGCCAACGGAACGTTCAGCGATCGGACCGAGTACGGCCATTCGTACACCGTCAGCTGGCGGCCCCTGATCGCCGGAGCCGCCGACGCCAACCGCGACGGCGTCGCCGACATGTGGACCACCGCGGCGGACGGCACCCTGAAGTTCTACAAGGGCGGGACCTCGATCCACGGCCCGATCGACGGGCCGAGCGTTCAGGTCGGCAACGGTGGCTGGAACGCCATGAGGTCCATCAGCTGATCCTCGCTCCGCCCTCTCGCGGTTCCACCCGGTCCACCACGGCCGGGAGCACGACGGCGGGTCCCGTGGACACGAGGCCCGCCGACAGCTCCCGGCCGTCCGGCAACGCGGTGGTTCGCAGGGCGCTCCGACGCGGCCCTCACCCCTTGCCGTGCACGAGTTTGTTGGGGCTCGCGTAGGGTCAACATGCTGACTTGGCCTTCGTGGGGCTGCTGCTGGCGAGACACGCGAATACTCTCTGGCCTGCTCGTTGAAGTAGCGGTACTGGGCCCATACCGGAATCGTCCAGCAGCTCTTCCGCTTTCTTTGCCCTCGTTTTCATCCTCGCCCGCGAGGGCGTTGCGCTCGATGGGGTCAGCCTGTTGCGTCGCGTCACCTTCCAGGCCGACGAGCCGCAGGACGCGCTGATCCTCACCCGGTACGTCGACGTCCACCTCGCGGAGACTCGACGCAACAGCGCCTCCCACGACTCCTAGCGGTCGGGCATGAAAGCTCCGTGAGACATCTGGTCGCCCGGACGCATGGAACCGCCGCGCAGGACAGGTGACGGCGGAGCACTACACGCGGTGACAACTGCCGTGCCTCGCGCGCTGCCGGTGACAAGCAGCGCGCCGACCTGGTGACAACTACTGTGCCTTGCCGCGCTGAAGCCACAGGGCAGTGACCGTCGATGGTGACACCTGTCGTGCTTCAGCACATCCGCGTGACTGAGCGCGCTATTGAGGACTTCTGCCCAGGGTGACGGTGATCTCGGTGGTGGGCACGTCGCGCGGCGGTTGCGGGCTTCGCGCAAGTCCGCTTACGCCTGGCATGTTTGCTGGGGGGACGGCTGAGTGGAGGCCCTGCGGTCCGAGGGGCCGTCCGGGTGTCCGTCACGGATGAAGCCCGAGTGGCGGGCCTGGCTGGCGGCGGAGCTGGAGAAGGGGCAGGCCGCCCATGGCTGGGTGGAGGGCCAGCGGTGGGTGCTGGCCCGGGTGGCGACGGTGATCGCCCGGCGGTGCCCTGTGCGTTTCAGTTCGGCGCAGAGCTGGCCCATTCTGCGCCAGACGGGCTACTCGGTGCAGGCGCCGGTGCGGCGGGCCGCCGAGCGCGACGAGGAGGCCGTGGCCACGTGGACCAAGGAGACGTGGCCTCGGGTGGAAAGACGGTGAGGGACCAGGACGCCTGGCTGCGCTTCGCGGACGAGGCAGGGCAGCTGCTGTGGCCGCCGAAGGCGTGCACCTGGTCCCGTTGCGCCCATTCGCCCCTGGTCAGGGTCCGGGCGGCTGGCTCTGGCCGCACCTCCATGGCGGGTCTGTTCTGCCGCAAGGCCGGTCAGCGCACCCGGCTGGTCTTCCGGATGCTGGTCCACCATGGCCGTAAAGGTGAGAAGAAGGGCTTTCAGGAGCAGAATTTCGCCTCGTTGTTGGATGCCGCCCACCAGCCGCTCGGCGGCAATATCGTGCGGGTCGGGACAACTACAGCCACCACGTCGCCGCCGCCAAGCGCGAGCTGACCGCAGAACGGTCGTGGCTGACGGTCTTCCGCTTCCCGATCTACACCCCCGACCTCAACCCGGCCGAGTGTGTGTGGGCGGACCTGAAGAAGAGCCTGGGCAGCCTCGCCCCGTGCAGCATCGATGACCTGGCAGGGCTGGTCCGCACGCGCCTCAAACGGATGCAGTATCGGCCCGACCTGCTCGACGGGTTCATTGCCGAAGCCGGACTAATCCGGCCGGCCCACCATGACGTCAGCCCGAACCGAACACCTCAAATCCTTCCGGCAAAGCTCTCTCTGCCCTGCGTCTATCGGCGCGGGGCTGGCCGCCGGTCGACGCGGAACAGCGGCCCGGTGACGCGGTGTCCGACGACTCCAGCGCCCTACTGGGCCTGCCGTCAACGAAGTTGTCGCCAAGTGCATGCTGGTAGACTTCCCGGCCTCGATCCGCAGCCGTGGCACTGCGGCCATGGGGCACGGCAGAGGCCGTCCGGTGCCCCGGGCCCGGCCCGGTGCAAGATCTCCGCTCACGCGTTGAAAGGGTCTTGCCGTGGACAGGTTCGAGCAGAATGAGAAGGCCCCGGTATCCGAAGGTATCTGCCTGCTGACCGTCGTCAGCCCGCGCAGAGATGAAGGCAACAGCCCGACCGGGATCGTCGGACGGTGGCTGGCCCGGCAACTGCTCGCCATGGGCCGGCATGTGCGGGTGATGGCCGAGCCGGACCAGTGCGGTGGCTGGCCCGACACGGTCGACGTCGTGGAGGGGTCCATCACCCGGCCGCTGGAGTGTGCCCGAGCCTTCGACGGTGTCGAGGCCGTGTTCCTCGCCGGTGCTCATCCGTCGACGGTCCAGGACGCCCTCACTCTGGCGCGAAACGCCTCCGCCCGCAAAGTCGTTCTGTTGTCGTCTCACGGGCCGGAGTACGAAGAGGCGAATCCGCCGGAGACCTGGTTCTGGCTGGCGATCGAGAAGGCGGTGGAGCACTCGGGCATCGCCTGGACGCACATCCGGCCGTCGGCTGTGATGGGTGCCGTCGTCGAGGGCACCTACCCGGCGACAGGGTCGGACTGGCCTGACACCATCCGCGCCGACGGGGTGGTCCGGGAGGCTTTCCTCGACCAGGGCCACTACCCCTTCATCCACGAGCAGGACCTCGCCGCCGTCGTGGCCGCGGCACTGATCAGCGATGATTACACCGGGACGGTCGTCGAGGCTGTGGGCCCGCCGCTGAGTACGCGTTCACGGATACAGAGCATCGCCACCGCTCTCGGCTGCGATATCGGCACGGTCGATCTGGCGGCGGACGAGAGCCGGGCGATCTGGCGACGCCGTGGCTGGCCGGACGGTGCGATCGACGTGACGCTGTACGCACTTGAAGAGTACGGCGCCCGCTTCGCCGAACTCGTTCAGTGGACACTCGACCAGCGGCCGTCCGTGCAGGACATCATCGGCCGCCCACTGCGCACGTACGACGACTGGGTGAGCGAGAACATCGACTCATTTCGCTGACCTCGGCGTGCTGAGCACAATGCCCCGCCGGGCCCCCTCCACTGTTCAAGGTCGTTGACACATGAGGTCGCCCTGAACCGAAAATCTCAGTAGTGAGGACTGTGGTCATGGCGGGTGCTCGCCCAGCGCCGCGCTCAGTACGGGCTGTTTCCTCACGGTCACAGCGCGAGCCGGTCCCGAGTAGCACGCCGGCTGCGTTGCACCAGCTATCGAGTACGCCATCCAGGGAGCTGAGGGCCCAGTCTTGAAGGTAGCCGACCGCTTCCGCTCGGTACTGGCGGCCCAGCGTTGGGTGAGGAAAGCGTCCGCAGCATCGGCATCGATGCTGCGGACGGACATCAGAATGTCTTGCCTGCCTAGATTCGGTAGGCGTGAGTCCAGGAGGATGCGGCAACGCTGGTCCACCACCTGTTCGCGGAGCCCAGGTTGGTACTCGGCCGCGACCTGCAGCAAAGGTCGGACGACGCTCACGTCCCAGATGGCCATCGGCCCAGTCAGTAGCCGCAGCCCGGCCAACTGGTGCGCAGGCTCGGCTCGCAGCAGCACTGCGGTTAGGACTGCCCGCTGTGCCGGCGCCGGGAGCCAGGACCAGCCAAGTAGGCATCACGGTCGGGGGCGGCCAGGTGGGCGAGACAGGCAGCGTGACCGGCTACGCGGATGCCACGGCAGCCGGATGACCTGCCTGAAGCTACGTCCGCGCCTACCAAAGAGACGACTGAGTGCAGTCCGGCGGCTTCCGAGCCCTGATGGGTGCCGCGGCGCTGAGGTCGCTCGCCTGGTCGGAACGACAGGTGGACCGCAACTGTGGTCTGGGACCCATCGTTTGAATCATCTGGTAGTTGGCCAAGGCTGCTGAACTGGAGAGTCGATCGCGGTGCCGATTGTGGCGTGCGCGTCGGCGGAGTTCGATGTGGGGGTGGGACGGGTCGGCCGGGCAGGCGTGGAGTTGGAGGTTGTAGCCGCCGACGATGTCGATCAAGGTGAAGTTGCCGTCCCGGGCGCCCAGGGGAGGCGGCGACGGGTCCGTCCGGTCCTCCCCGGCGATCCAGGTCCCGCTGCCGCCGTCCCATTCCCAGGAGGCGATGATGAGGAGCGGGACCTGCACGGTGCCGCACTCGGGGCAGGGGCGGGGCTCGGGATCGATCGTCTACTAAGAGGTCCTAACAAAGGCGTTGGACGTGGCGGTGGGTGATCAGGCAGATGGCGAGGCTGAGGAAGGCTTCGTGGATGTCGTCGCGTCGTTCCCAG